>JBASJO010000422.1:0-8723 GCA_049655365.1 Rhodoferax sp.
CTGGGACTGGAACATCCAGACTGGCGAATTGTTCTGGACCGAGCGCATTGCGCCGCTGTTCGGCTATCCGGTGGCGGAGCTGGCAACCAGTTACGACAACTTCCTCGCCGCCATCCACCCGGACGACCGGCAGGCGGTGATCGATGCCGTCGCGGCCTGTGTCGAGCACGACACGCCCTACGAGCTCGAACACCGCGTGGTGTGGCCGGACGGCACCGTGCGCTGGCTGCTGGAACGTGGTGCGGTCTTGCGCGACGCCGACGGCAAACCACTGCAGATGCTGGGCGTGGTGCAGGATGTCGACGACCGCAAGCGTGCCGAGATGGCGCTGGCCGAGCGTGAGCGGCAGTTGCGCGAGGCGCAGACGCTGGCGCACATCGGCAACTGGACCGCCGACCTGAGCAGCGGCACGCTGAGCTGGTCGGACGAGATCTACCGCATCTTCGGCTTCGCCCCAGGCAGCTTCGCACCCAGTATCGAGGCCTTTCATGCGGCGGTGCATCCGGACGACCGGGCACTGGTGCGTGAAAGCGAAACGCGGGCACAGCAGACCGGCCGTCACGACGTGGTGCATCGCATCGTTCGGCCTGACGGCACGGTGCGCCATGTGCACGAACTGGCGCAGATGGAAGCCGACGCGGCGGGCCGCCCGGTATGCCTGACCGGCACCGTGCAGGACGTCACGGCGCAGGTGGAAATCGAACGGGCGATGGTCGCTGCACGCGACGAGGCTGATCGTGCCAACCAGGCCAAGTCGGACTTTCTCTCCAGCATGAGCCACGAGTTGCGCACGCCAATGAATGCGGTGCTCGGCTTCGGCCAGCTCCTGGAATACGACGACACCCTGCCGGCCGAACATCTGGACAGCGTGCGCGAAATCCTCAAGGCGGGCCACCATCTGCTCGAACTGATCAACGAGGTGCTCGACCTGGTCAAGGTTGAGTCCGGCCAGATCGACCTGTCGCTGGAGCCGATGGAAGTGTGCCCGGTGGTCGCCGAATGCCTCGACCTGGTTGGCCCCCTGGCAGCCAAGCGGGGGATCCAGGTGAGCCAGATCGGGCTGGCAGGGGCCATGCTGCGGGCGGACCGCACACGACTCAAGCAAGCGCTGCTCAACTTGCTCAGCAATGCCATCAAATACAACCGCGAAGGTGGCAGTGTGCTGCTCGATGTGCAAGCCGAAGGTGATGACCGGCTGCGCATCCGGGTCACCGACACCGGCCTGGGGATTCCCGCCGCGCACCTGAACAAACTGTTCCAGCCGTTCAACCGCCTCGGCGCCGAAAACAGCAACATCGAAGGCACCGGCATCGGCCTCACCATCACCCGCCGCATTGTCGAGATGATGGGTGGTTCGGTCGATGTCAGGAGCGAGGTCGGCGTGGGCAGCACCTTCTGGATTGAGTTGCCGTTTGAGTCCGCACCCAGCCCAGAGCTTGGCCACCCACAGCGCGAGCCCGACGAAAGGGCGCCCGATGGTGAGCCAGAACGGCATTTGCCGGGGCCGCAGCAGACCGTGCTCTACATCGAGGACAACCCGGCCAACATCAAGCTAGTGGCGCAGATCCTTGGCCGTCGCAAACACATCCAGCTGCTCACCGCGCACACCCCGGAGCTGGGCATCGAACTGGCACTGGGGCACCGCCCCGAGCTGATCCTGCTCGACATCAGCATGCCGGGAATGGATGGCTACCAGGTGCTGGAGATATTCAAGGCCGACGCGCGGCTGAAAGCCATACCGGTGGTGGCGGTCACCGCCAACGCCATGACGCGCGACATCGAGCGCGGCCTGGCAGCGGGCTTTACCGACTACCTCACCAAGCCGCTGGATGTCGCACGTTTCCATGCGATGGTCGACGCCTGCCTGGCAATCACAGGAAAAAACAATGCCTGAGCCCGTCTCCCGCCAGCTGGATTTCCTCACCGGGGCCTTGTTGCTGCTTTGCCTGCCTTTGCTGTTGTGGCAGGGCTCGCCGGTCAACCAGATCGAAATTCCCCTGCCGGCTTTTCTGTCGATGCATTCGGTGCTGGAGATGATCTCCATCGTCATATCCGGGCTGATTTTCTTCATTGCGTTTGGCACGCGGGACACCGAACGCTCGATTCGGGTTGTGATCCTGGGGTGCTTCTTCCTGGCGACAGCGATACTCGATACCCTCCATACCTTGTCGTATGGCGGGATGCCGGACCTGGTCAGCCCGAATACGCCCGACAAAATGATTGGTTTCTGGCTGGTGGCGCGAATCAGTGCCGGACTCGGCTTGCTGGCCTATGCCATCTGGCCGCATACCCGCCCGGCCACGGCGCTGTGGCGGTTCATCCTGCTGGCGGGCGCGTTGGCCATGGTTGCGCTGACGGCCTGGGTGATTGTCTTTCACGAGTCGAGCCTGCCCGCGATGTATGTTGCCGGGCAAGGGCTGACCACGCTCAAGGTCGCCTTCGAGTGGGGGATTGTCGGCCTGTACCTTGTGGCCGCGGCCTTGATCTACCGACGCCGCAACGACATCGCCCATTTCGAGGCCAGAAGCCTGATGCTGGGACTGCTGATCATGGCGGCGGGCGAGTTGTTCTTTACCTTGTACGTGCAGGTCTCCAGCACCGCCAATCTGCTGGGGCATGTGTACAAGGTGATCGCCTATGGCTTTCTCTATCGCGCCATTTTTGCCGAGGCCATTCGCGAGCCTTTCGTCCAGATCAAGCAGTTGAACCAGGTGGTGGAACGCGAACGCGACTTCGCCACCGGTCTGCTGGATACCGCGCCGGTGATCATTCTGCTGCTCGACACCCGGGGCATGATCCAGCACGTCAACCCCTGTTTCGAGCGGCTCACCGGTTACGCGCTGGCTGACATCCGGGGCAAGGAATGGTTTGCCACCTTCATTCCCGCGTGCGACAGGGAGCGCATCCGCGCCCTGTTCCTGCAGTCCGTCCATGAAACGCCGGTGCGCGGCAACGTCAATCCCATCGTCATCCGCAGTGGCGAGGAACGCGAGATCGAGTGGAATGACCAGCCTCTGCGCGATGCGAATGGCGCGATCACGGGGCTGCTCGCCATCGGGCTGGACGTGACCGGGCAGCGAAAAATGGAAGTGGAGCTGCGTCAGGCTTATGGCGAAAACCAGGCGGTGACCCAGGCCGTTCATGACATTTTGTACATGCTGGACGAGTCGGGGCGATTGATCTGGTGGAACCAGCAGTTGGAGACAATCACGGGACTGGGGCCGGATATTCTCAAAGGCATGCCCGGGGTTGAATTCTTTGTCGAGGCGGATCGCGCAATCGTGACGCACGCCCTGGGCGAGGCCCTTGTAAGCGGTTACGGCGAAACCGAGGCACGCCTGGTCACGCGCAACGGCCCCGTCGGTTACCACTATAACGGGGTGGTCGTGCATGATGCCCAGGGCAAGATCATCGGTATTGCCGGTGTCGGCCGGGATATCAGCGAGCGCCTTGAATCGCTGGAAGCGCTGCAGCGCAGCGAGCGGGAGCTGAAGGCGCTCAATGAATCGCTCGAAGCCCGCGTGGATGCGCGCACGGCCGAACTCAGCGCGGCGCGCCAAGAGGCCGAACGCGCCAATACCGCCAAGTCGGAGTTCCTGTCGCGCATGAGCCACGAACTGCGCACGCCGCTCAACGCCATTCTCGGTTTTGGAAAATTGCTGGAAACCGATCCGGCGCATCCGCTGACGGCGATGCAGGCCGACCATGTCCATGAGATTTTGCATGGCGGCAAGCACCTGCTGGCACTGGTCAACGAAGTGCTGGACCTGGCCCGCGTCGAGAGCGGACGGCTCGACATCAGCCTGGAAACGGTGGCGGTCGAGCCGCTCATCGAGGCCTGCATGGCGCAGATCAGGCCGCTGGCCGTGCAACGTGGCATCAGCATGACGCTTGAAATACACACGCCCTGCGCGGTGCAGGCCGATTTCACGCGGCTCCAGCAGGTGTTGCTCAACCTGCTTTCCAATGCCGTCAAATACAACCGCGAAGGCGGCACTGTCCGGCTGCATTGCGCCGCATCCGGGACGCAGCATGTGCGCATCAGCGTGCAGGACAGCGGTTTGGGCATTGCGGCCGAATCGCTGCCGCGGCTGTTCAAGCCTTTCGAGCGCCTGGAGTCGGCTTACCAAGGCGTCGAAGGCACCGGCATCGGCCTGGCACTGGCAAAGAAACTGGTGGAGGCGATGCACGGCGAGATCGGCCTGCACAGCGTGCCCGGCGAGGGCTGCACCTTCTGGTTCGAGTTGCCCCTCAGCGCATCGGCGCCAGACACGCCCGAGGACACAGCCGTGGCCGCGCCGACAACGGCCGCCCCGGCTGTCGCCGGCGATCGTCGCCGGCTGCTGTATGTGGACGGCAACCCGGCCAACCTGCGCCTGGTCGAAAAGATTCTTGCCAAGCGCCAGGACATCGATTTCATCGCGACCGCGAGCGGCGAGGCCGGGCTGAAGCTGGCTATACAAGCGCCTCCCAACCTGATCCTGCTGAACATCGACCTGCCGGGGTTCGACGGCATTCAAATGCTGCGCCACCTCAAGGCCAACCCGGCCACCCACGACATTCAGGTGGTGGCCTTGGCCACCGATGCCATGCCGCGCGACATTGCGCGCGGCATGGCGGCAGGCTTTTTCGACTATCTCGCCAAGCCGCTGGATGTGAGAAAGTTTATCGATCTGCTTGACCGCACCATGAAAGACAACACGGAGACGCGTCTATGAACAGTCAAAACCTGAGAACTGAATGCATCCTCATTGTCGACGACGAGCCGGCCAACCTCAAACTGCTTGACAAGATGCTGGGGGGGCAGGGTTACCAGAACCTGGTGCTGGTGGCGGATCCGCGCGAAGTCATCGACCGTTACCGGAAGGCACGCCCTGATCTGATTCTGCTCGACATCAACATGCCGCATCTGGACGGCTACCAGGTGATGGCGCAACTGAAGGCGCTGAACGACCCGCTGCTGCCGCCCATCGTCATTCTCACGGCCCAACACGGCAAGGACTATCTGCTGCGAGCGTTGGCCGCCGGGGCGCGTGACTTCATCGGCAAACCCTTCGACCGCAACGAACTGCTGATGCGGGTGCGCAACCTGCTCGACGCGCAACTGGCCCACCGCATGGTGCACGACCAGAAGGCCGTGCTTGAAGAGATGGTTCGGGCGCGTACCGAGGAACTGCACCGCACCCGCCTGCAGGTGGTGCAGCGACTGGGCATGGCGGCGGAGTACCGCGACGAGGAAACCGGCTACCACATCCTGCGCATGAGCCATGTCTGCGCGCTGCTGGCGCGCGCCGTCGGCTGGAGCGAGCTTGACTGCGACCTGATCCTCAACGCCAGCCCGATGCACGACATCGGCAAGATCGGCATCCCCGACGCCATCATGCTCAAGCCGGGCAAGTTCGAGCCACACGAATGGGACATCATGAAGACCCATGCCGCCATCGGCGGCAAACTGCTCGACGGCGACGACTCCACGCTCATGCGCATGGCACGCGAGATTGCAGTCACCCACCACGAGAAATGGGACGGCAGCGGCTATCCCAATGGCTTGGCGGGCGCGGCGATTCCGCAATCCGGACGCATCGCCGCGCTGGC
Source organism: Rhodoferax sp. (assembly GCA_049655365.1). GTDB lineage: Bacteria > Pseudomonadota > Gammaproteobacteria > Burkholderiales > Burkholderiaceae_C > Rhodoferax. Next base: position 5,596 of record JBASJO010000422.1, read on the forward strand.
CGACGTGTTCGACGCACTGACCTCGGTGCGGCCCTATAAAAAGGCCTGGACGGTCGAGGCGGCGGTGGAACTGATCACGGCAAACAGCGGCCAGCACTTCGACCCGCAACTGGTCGAAGTCTTCCTGCAGGAACTGCCAGGCATTGTGGCCATCCGTGAGCGTTTCGCTGAACCGACAGTGTAATTATGCAAGCGCCCGCTATTCCCGACAATGAAGCGCAGCGTCTGCGGGCGCTGCGTGCACGCGCGATTCTGGATACGCCGGACGAGGAGCGCTTCGATCGCCTGACCAGGCTGGCCCGGCATCTGCTCGGCACCCAAATCGCCCTGGTGTCGCTGGTGGATGCCGAACGCCAATGGTTCAAGTCGCGCCAGGGGCTGGATGCCTGCGAAACCGGGCGGGACATTTCGTTCTGCGGCCATGCCATTCTTGCGGACGATATTTTCGAGATTGCCGACGCCCATCTCGATCCGCGCTTTGCCGATAACCCACTGGTCAGCGGGCCGCCGCATATCCGGTTTTACGCCGGCGCCCCGCTGGCCACGGCCGACGGCAGCCGTATCGGCACCCTGTGCATCATCGATGGCCAGCCGAGAACGCTGACAGCAGCGCAACGCAGCGCACTGCGCGATCTTGCCGACTGCGTGGAGGCTGAAATCAACCAGATCGACCTGCAGCAGCAGAGCAAAGCCCTGGAAATGGCCCGCCAGCTCGGCGAGGTGATCGCCCGGGTCCAGTCGCAATTCATCCGCGAGGCTGATCGACGCAAAGCTTTTGAAGGGCTTCTGACAGATATTCTCGCCCTGACCGAGAGTGAATACGGCTTTGTCGGCGAGGTGCTGCGCACGCCGGAGGGCACGCCCTACCTGAAGTCCTGGGCCATCACCAACATTGCCTGGAACGAGGCCACGCGCGCTTTCCATGACACCCATGTAGTGCAGGGCATGGCATTCACCAATCTCAAAACCCTGTTCGGCGCTGCGATGTCCAGTGGCGAGCCGGTGATCGCCAACGATCCATATCACGATCCGCGCCGGGGCGGCTTGCCCGCGGGACACCCGGCGCTGAACGCCTTCCTCGGGATTCCGGTCCATCATGGCGGAGCGCTGGTGGCCATGCTGGGCATGGCCAACCGGCCCGGCGGCTACGACCAGGCGCTGGTCGATTTTCTGCATCCGCTGCTGGTCACCCTGGGCCAGCTGGTCGATGTGGCGCGCGCCCAGCAAAAGCACCGCGAAGGACAGATTGAGCTGGCCCGATTGTCGCGGGTGGCCAGCCAGACCACCAACGGGGTGGTGATCACCGACGCGGATGGTCGGGTGGAATGGGTCAACGAGGGCTTTACCCGCATCACCGGCTACACACTGGACGAGGTGCTTGGGCGCAAACCCGGCGAGGTGTTGCAGGGCGAGGCGACCGATCCGGCCACGGTGGCCGTGATTCGCGAGGCGCTGCGGCTGGGCGAGTCATTCAATGTGGACTTGATCAACTACACCACATCGGGCCAGCCCTACTGGATCAACATCAGCTGCAACCCGTTGCGGGATGGTGCGGGTGAGCTGCAGGGCTTCATGGCCATCGAGTCGGATATCAGCGAGCGCAAGCGCATGGAGCGCATGAAGAGCGAGTTCGTCTCCACCGTCAGCCATGAGCTGCGCACGCCGTTGACTTCGATTTCCGGCGCGCTGGGCCTGGTGGCAGGGGGCGCGCTCGGCACACTGCCCGAGCAGGCGCAGCAGATGATCGCCATTGCGCACAAGAACAGCCAGCGCCTGTGCTTCCTCATCAACGACCTGCTCGACATGGAAAAGCTCATGGCGGGCAAGCTGCGCTTCGACATGCAGAAACAGCCCCTGATGCCGCTGGTCGAACACGCCCTGCGCGACAACCAGGCCTACGCCGATCGACACGGGGTGCGGCTGTACCTGGCGCACGGCGCCGGCGCGGTGCAGGTCGAAGTGGACGCCCAGCGCCTGCAACAGGTGCTGGCCAATCTGCTCTCCAACGCCGCCAAGTTCTCGCCCACGGGAAGCGAGGTGACGGTGACAGCGATCTGCGTCGAAAACACCGTGCGGGTCGCCGTGACCGACCATGGCCCTGGCATCCCGGCCGAATTCCGCGACCACATCTTCGAGAAGTTCTCCCAGGCCGACGCCTCCGACAGCCGGCAAAAAGGCGGCAGCGGGCTGGGCTTGGCCATCAGCCGCGAGTTGGTGGAGCGCATGGGCGGCCGAATCGGTTACGAGTCAGTGGCTGGCGAAGGCGCCACGTTTCATTTCGAATTGCCGGTTTGCCCGGCCCAATCCGCAAAAGATATCGCATGAACAACGCACCCCACGCGCTCATGAGTGCCCGCACGAAAATCATCGCCACGCTGGGGCTAGCCCTGCTGGCAGTGGCCGGTAACTACCTGAGCGTGCCGCTGTTCTTCAGCGTGGGCTTCATTTTTGGCTCCATCGCGGTGATGCTGGCGGTGGCCCTGCTCGGCACGGCGTCGGCGGTGCTGGTGGCAATCGCCGGCGGAATGTACACGCTGGCGTCGTGGGGGCACCCCTACGCGCTGGTCACGTTCACTGTCGAGGCGCTGACGGTCGGCCTGCTTTACCGGCGCGGCCTGCGCAACCTGGTGCTGGCCGACCTGGCGTACTGGCTGGTGCTGGGGGTGCCGCTGGTGCTGCTGTTCTACCGCGGCGTGATCGGCATGGAATGGGAAGCTGTGGCGCTGATTGCGCTCAAGCAGCCGATCAACGGCCTGTTCAATGCGCTGCTTGCCGGCCTGATCCTCCTCGGACTGCAGCTGTCCTGGCGCGGCGCCCGGCGCATGGGACTGGAGGCGGTGCGCCTGGGGGGGCTGCTGTTTCACATGCTGCTGACTGCGATCCTGCTCGCCGGTGTGGTGCCCGTCATTCTGGCGGGCTACAGCCAGCACGCGCAGCAGGAAGCGTCCATGGCGGAGCGACTTCACGAACAGGCGCGGCATCTGGCCGTGCGCCTCGCGGCCGAGCCGGCCTCAGATCCCGTGCGCTGGCAGGCGCAGCTGGCTGCGGAGCCAGAAAATGCAGGCACGGGGTTGGCGCTGCTGGCCACCGATGGCCGGGTGCTGGCCATCCAGGGCGAAGTGGCGAGC
>JBASJO010000423.1:0-21814 GCA_049655365.1 Rhodoferax sp.
GGCTTTTACTTGCTCGACACCCTGCCCAGCACCTACAGCCAGGTCATGAAGACCGATGGCGCCAAATTCAACCAGTTGTTTCACGGCCTGCTGGACCGTGGCATCTACATTGCGCCGGCGCTGTACGAGGCCGGCTTTGTCAGCGCGGCGCATACCGATGCCGACATTGCCGAGACCGTGGCGGCGGCGGCTGAAATCTTTAAGCTGCTGCCAAAATGATTATTTGTTGCTAAAGCAGTAACGGTTCTCAAGGCCTACCTGAGAAACATCTTGATTTCCAGAGTTCGTTGCACCTAACTGATCTTTCCTTGCGGTAAATCAAAGATCGTCTTTCGTTTGAAGTTCAATCTGCACCATCGGTTGCAGGTTCGTTGCTGGCGGGGGAATCGAGGGCATTCGACACGTCCGGCGGACATTCGAAACCCTGAATTCCATCCGCCTTCCTGAGCCCATGCTGTCTCGTTAAGCCCCTAACTTGTACCTTGGAAAGGATCTTCGCCATGCCTGAACGCACTGTTTTTGAATCCATCTCCCATCGCCAACTCGTCAGCGTGCAGCCGCGCGCCAGCGTGCTGGAAGCGGTATGGGCAATGACCGGGGCCCAATGCAGCTGCGTGCTCGTCATAGACGAGGCAGGAGCCATGGTTGGCATACTCACCGAGCATGACTTGCTGACGCGGGTGCTCGCCAAGACCATCGATCCCAAGACGACCCCGGTGTCTGCCGTGATGACCCATACCCCGCTTAGCGTGGTGCCTGAACTGAAGGCGGCTGAGGCGGTTCTCCTCATGATTGAACACGGTGTCGGACACCTTCCCGTCGTTTCTGCGGCGTCCAAGATTCTGGGGGTGTTCTCGGTGCGTGACGCGCTGCCCCGTGAGGTAGGCGACGCCATGAGCCTGGCGGAGTTCAACGATCAGGTGAACGACGCCATTGCCTGACAGGTCATCACTACAGGAACGGCTCCGCACGTTTGAGAAGCTCTTCCAGGCCTGGCTCCTTCGGGTTGCGTGGCTTGCCGGGGTGGATCACCGACACCTGGCAGCTTTCTGCGGCTTCAACCAACTGCGCGTAGGTTCCGGCGCCAATATCGGCGATATACGCCTGCTGATTGGCGTCGTAGGCGAACATCTTGTTGTTGATCGTTGTGCATTCATTGCAGGTCGAGCAGCGTGCGGTCTCGATATAGGCTTCGTCGGGTGATCTTTCCGGTTCCTGCTCAACAGGATTGCTTGCCATGCCCGGCGCGCTCAAGTCCGCCGTCAGGTCGACACCGGTCACTGCTGCCGCAGGGGTCCCGACCTCATGCTGCACGCGCTCCTCCCAGGTCCTTTTCTCCCGGGCGAGCAGCCTTTCCGCGTGCGAATTGTGAACGCCGCCCAGTTCCTGCAGGCTGTGCCACATTTCGCGGCAACGGCGCGCTTCCCTGATCAGTCGCTCGTCGACGATCACCTTCTGCAGTTCGTCCTTCGCGTCGAGCATGAGCAGCGTTGGCACCTTTTCAGGCAACCCCTTTCGAACCCGGGTGAGCGACTCGTCGACCGGGATCATGCTGCCACTCCACTTCGCCCTCGGAACGCGCGCAAAATGCCTGGCGAAGCGGTGATCACTGGCCACGAAATCGACCAGCGTGAAAGCCAGGTCTTGCGACACCCTTTGGTGCTGCTCGTCCTCGTAGGTAAAGTGCTGAATCGGCCAGTCCAGATCCACCTGCGAATTCGCTTCGAGGAAAAAGCGCGATGCCCAGTTGGGCCCCGCAGATGGGTCGTAGGTGAAGGCCGGGAAGACGCGCGACTCCATCGCCGCCGCCGCTACCAGGTAGGGTGGCAGGCCGGACGCGCTGGGGCTCGCGCCAGAAAACACGCTGAACAGGGCCGGACCACGAAAAGTCAAACCTCGCGACAAGCGATCACGGAATCGGAACAGGTTGGAACTACTTGACTGCAGCACGTAGACTTCATTGAGCCCGATCGCCATGTTGGCGATCTGCCTGCTGCGCATTCCCGTGGTGAGGCTGTGCCTGCCATCCGACGACTCTTCAAGAATGTCGTCGATCTGCAGCAAGACCTTGACCGGCAGGCCCGAGGAAAGTATCTCCATCAGACAAGCCTGCTCATCGGCCTGCATCTTCTCGGCGTTGATGCAGACCAGATAGTCAGGAAACTGCTCCAGACCCTCCGGGTCCAGTCCATTCGCACCAAACTGCTCGAACAGGGCGTCGTGCCTCGATTCACTGTAGTGGCCGTCAATCTCGAGCATGGCGACAGCGATCGCCCGCGCGAGTTCGATCAGCTTGGGCATGCGCTCTTGAAACGCAGCCAGCGCCTCCGTGCAGCTTTCAAAAAGGAAACCATAGCGATTCTCGGCGGATATCTCCGTTGAAAACATCACGGAAGAACCCACGAACTGCTGCGTGCGCAAGGTATCGAGCAGATCGCGGATGCGCTTTTTCCGGCTATCGGGAAACTCCGCCTTGGGCAAAGCGCTGGAAAGCAGGCGCGACATGGCAGAGAAATCGAACGCGTCGCCAAAGCCGGTTCCAACAGCTGCCTGCAGGTGCTCAGCGCTGCGCCCCTCGGCAGACCGTTCATGGTCGGCCTTGAGGATGTCTGACAGCTTCAGCACCAGGCGGTCAAGGACCTTGCGAAACGCGTCAGCCTTCTGCTTTTGCACCGCAGTCCAGGCATGCTGCAACAAGCGCGCGGGCAGCGCCGCGTCACAGTCAAGCACCACGCCGTCAAGTTTGACGGCTGCGCGGGTGCGGCGCAAGCTGTCCTCGAACAATCCGGCTGCGTCCTTGTCACAGAGGTTCGAGGCCTTGTCCCAAAGTGCGGAGAAAGACCCTTCGGCTCCGCCCGCGCAAAGCCCGCGAATCTCCTGCTCCAGCCGCAGCACATGCTTTCGGATGCGCTCACCATCACTGCCGCGCGCGGCGCTCTCCAGCGCGCTGTCGACAATGCCCGACAGCGACTCGACGAAAGACCCACCGCCGCGGCCATCAACCAGCACCAGCGGGAAATCGTAGCGCAGCTGATCAAGATCCCGGTAGCCGGCAAACAGGGCGGGACGCAAGCCCAGTCCATCGACCGCATCCAGGCGCTCGGCCGGGCGTCTGCCGGTCAGGAAAAAGGCAATGTGTGCTTGGGTATCTGCGTCCATGACGGTATTGACCTGCCTTGCTGGTGGTGTATTCCGGTTTTGTATGCAGCGCCTGGGCGGCGCCGGCGCTTCATGCTGCTTTTTGTTCCATTTCGTCGGGCCAGACCGTGTACTTGTCCAGTTCGGCATTGAGGCCCGTTCGCGTCAACTCGGGCGTGCGCAGCTTGTCTGAAGATCTCAGATCTTCGTAACAGGGGACTTCAGGATTGCGATACAGAATTCCGACAGGAATGGCATGCTGGCCGGAAGCAATCTCACGCGCCCGATTGATGTTCGACGGGTCATGCTCCAGCTGATTCTTGTAAATCTTGGACACCCCGGCACTGGGCTGCAGGCCATTCTCGTGATGCAGCAATTGCACCCGGTTGGGGTCATGCATCCACGGGTCGAGTGACGCGGGCAACCACTCGGGACAGCGCTGCACGATGCGGACAAAGGACAAGCCCTTGTGGTGGTACGCCGCCTTGACAATATCGAACAGGGTCTCCGGCATCCAGTCAACGGCCTGCGCGACGAAAGAAACGTTCTGGACACCCAGGGTGACCATCACGGGGTTCAAGGCTTCCAGGTAGCTGCCGCGCGGGGTGGTGTTGCTCTTGGTACCGATGGGGGACGTCGGCGAAGCTTGTTTCTTGGTCAGGCCATAAATCTGGTTGTCGTGCAGGAACACCGTGATGTTCATGTTGTAGCGGATCGCATGAATCCAGTGCGCCGCGCCAATGCTGCAGCAATCGCCGTCGCCCGTGTTGACAAACACCGTGAGGTCTGGTCGGGCCATCTTCACACCTTCGGCGATAGGCAGCGCGCGCCCGTGAATGCCGTGAAAACCGTAGGTCTTCATGTAATGGGGAAAACGACTTGAGCACCCGATACCCGATACAAACACGGTCTTTTCCGGCAGCAGGCCTTCATCCCGGCACAGCCTTTGCACCGCGGCAAGAATGGCGTTGTCGCCGCAGCCTGTGCACCAGCGCGGCACGCCGCTCTGGTAGTCCTCGAGTTCGAACTGCTCGTCGCACATTTGCAAAAGGCACTCTGTGGCGGACATCATGTTCATGGCTATTTGCCTTTCTTGACTATTACTTTTCCAGCCGTTCCAGGATCACGCGACGAATGGTTCCGGGCTTGATCGGCCGGCCCTTGACCTCGCTCCAGCAGTCCACGTCAACAAGGTAGCGCGCGCGCAACAGGATCGCTGCTGCGGAGTAGCGGCGATTGCTTTCGTCGATGATCGCGTCATCGGGGTTGTCGCTCCAGTTGCTCTCGATCGTCATGACCTTCTTGAACCCCTGCATGATTTCCTTGATGCCCGGTGCCAGCGGCTGCAGGAACTGCAGGTGCATCGACGACACCTTGTGGCCCTCCGTGCGCAAGGCCCCCACCGCTTCCTCGATCGCACCCTTCGTACTGCCCCAGCCGACGACCAACAGATCGCCCTGGGCGTCGCCAAACACGCGCGGCGCCTTGAGCGTCTTTTGCAACGCCGCCAGCTTCAGACTGCGAAAGCGCAGCGTCTGCGCGTTGGTCTCGGCATCGTAGGCCACGTGGCTATCGCGGTCATGTGCCAGACCGGTCAAGGTGTGCATGCCACCGGGTTGGCCCGGAATGAATCGGTGGGCGAGGCCCGTGGTGTCATCCCAGTCGTAAGGTTTGGCTCCGGCCGGGATCGGGCTTTGGTCCACCGGTGGCGCCATCCACGAGGGGTTGAAATTCGGGCGCGCAAACGGTTGCTGGGATGTCGCAAGACCGGCATCGGACAGGACCACCACGACCATGTTGAAGGTTTCCGCGATCTTGCGCGCGGTGATGATCGAATAGAAGCATTCCTCAATCGTGCCCGGCGCCATGACGACCTTCGGCGCATCGCCATGGCTGCCGAAAATCGCCGTCATGAGATCACCCTGCTCCATCTTGGTCGGCTGGCCGGTGCTGGGCCCCCCGCGCTGCACGTTTACCACGACCAAGGGAATCTCGCCCATGACGGCGAGCCCAATCGCTTCCTGCTTCAACGAATAGCCCGGGCCGGATGTAATGGTGACCGTGCATTTGCTGGCGTAGGACGCCCCGATGGCAAACGCGCAGGCGGCGATTTCGTCCTCGGCCTGATGCACCAGTCCGCCGACGTTCTCGAAGACTTCCGACAGGTAGTGCGAAGCCGATGTGGCCGGCGTGATCGGGTACATGGCGCAAATTTCCATGCCCGAGGCCAGCACACCCAGCGCAATCGCCGTGTTGCCGTTGACCACGACCTGCGGCTCGGTCGCGCGCACAGCAGGGATGCTGTAGCAGAAGTCCAGATTGGCCTGCGCCCATTGGTAGCCGGCTTCGAGCAGACTGATGTTCGCATCGACCACACTCTGGTCCTTCTTGCCGAATGCCAGCACGATCTGGTTCACCGCCAGCTTCAATTCCAGGCTGTAGATCTGGCACAGCATGCCCAGCACAAACATGTTCTTGCCGCGTTTGGCATCGGCGACGATCTTGCGGCACTCCTGCTCCATCGGGATTTCGTACACCCGATAGCCCGCGGCCACGACGCGTTCATAGGTCGCGATGTAGGACGCCGCGATCTTCGGGTCCGAATGCGTGCGCCACAGGCTTTCCAGCAGAATCGTGCAACCCGGCTTCAGTTCCTTGGCCTGCACCCTTCCCAGCAATACCTGCTCGTTGAAGGCGACGACGAAATCGGTCTCGTCACCTCCGTTGGTGATGTAGCCGGAGCCAATGCGAATCCGGTTGCCGCTGGCCCCTGCAACGCTGCGTGCAGGCGGGCGAATTTCAGCGGGGATGATTTCAGTGGTCCAGATGCCGTTGCCCATCTGCGCGGCAATCGCCCCGAGGGATTGACCGCACTTCTGGGCACCCTCACCTGAATCGCTGATGATTTCAATGATGTGCTCTTTCAGCTTCAGCGCCGTCTTCTTGCGGCCCGGCGTTTCAGCCATCTCCTTGGGCATTTCAACCGGAAGTGACATGTTGCTCTCGTTCATGTTCATTACGCAGCCTTTGTTGAGCGTTCGGTCCGTGGGTTGGGGGGTCAACGGTCCGCAACCCGCACACGGGCGAAATTGCGTTCCCTGGAATCGATCCCGAACAGGGTTCCTGTGCCGGCGCCGCTGCTGTAGGCGCGAGCGGCGTCACGAATCCCGAGATAGGCCTTCATGCTGCGGGCAGCCTTGCGCCCGGCGCCCATCGCCTCGATCACGGTTGCCGCGCCGGTGACGATGTCGCCGCCAGCAAACACCCCCGCCACGGACGTTGCGAGGGTCTCGTCGGTGCCGATATAGCCCCATTTGTTGAGCTTGAGTTTCGACGTCTGGCCCATGATCGGATTCGCATTGGTGCCGATCGCGTACACGATCAGGTCAGCCTCGAAATCAAATTCGCTGCCGGCCACCGGCACCGGGCGGCGGCGCCCGGAATCGTCGGGCTCCCCCAGTTCCATGCGCACGCAACGCAAGCCACGCACGCTGCCCTTGCCGTCGTCCAGAACGGCGACCGGATTGGTGAGCCAGTGGAAGGCCACGCCCTCCTGCTCGGCGTGATGGACCTCTTCGGCCCGGGCCGGGGCCTCGGTGCGTGAGCGGCGGTAAATGCAAACCACCTTTTCCGCGCCCAGGCGCAAGGAAACGCGCATCGCATCCATCGCGGTATTGCCCGCCCCGACCACGGCGACCCGCCTGCCGATCGGAAGTGGTGTGTCGAAATTGGGGAAGTCGCGGGCACGCATCAGGTTGCAGCGTGTCAAAAGCTCGTTGGCCGACAGCACGCCGTTCAGCGAATCGCCAGGAATATTGAGCATCGTCGGATAGCCGGCGCCAACGCCGATGAACACCGCGTGAAAACCCATCTCGTCAATCATCTGCTCGATGGTGAAGAGGCGACCGACGAGTGTGTTGCATTCGAACTTGACGCCCAGCTTCCTCAGATTGTTGATCTCCGCGTCAATCACGGTGTTGGGGAGACGGAAATCTGGAATGCCGTACTTCAGCACGCCCCCCGCCTCATGGAAAGCTTCATAAACAGTCACGTCGCAGCCGGCCTTGGCCATGTCCGCCGCGCAGGCCATGCCGGCTGGTCCCGACCCCACGATGCCGACACGAAAGCGGTTCGGTTCGATGTACGGAATGTTGACCCAGCCTTCCCGGATGGCGGTGTCGCCGACAAACCGCTCCAGTCGGCCGATCGCGACCGCTTCCAGGGATTCGCCGACGGTGCAAACGCCTTCGCACTGGTTTTCCTGGGGACACACCCGCCCGCAGACGGACGGCAGCAGATTGGTGTCCGTCAGGATGTCATAGGCACCACGAAAGTTTTTTTCTCCGATTTTCTGGATGAACCCGGGGATGTTGATGCCCACGGGACAGCCTTTGATGCAGGGTTCGTCCGGGCACATGAGGCAGCGTTCTGATTCACGCAGCGCCTCTTCGAGACTGTAGCCGCAGGCCACCTCCTCGAAGTTCCGAGCCCTTACTTGCGCATCTTGCTCACGCATAGGCGTGCGCTCCTGCGGAATGGTTCGTATCGTCTTCTTCTTGGCCATCACCTCATCCTCAAGTGACTGTCTGAACATCTAGCGCGTCAAGGCAACGCCGCAATGCCCTGAATCTGGTCTTCGAGCCGGTCTATTGCCCCAGCACGCTACCGCCTCCTTGCGTCGTCATGCGGCAACTTTCGGACCACCGTTCGTGGGCTGACTTCTCGACCTCGGTGTAGCGCTTCAGGCGCAACATCAGGTCGTCGAAGTCCACGAGATGGCCGTCAAAGTCCGGGCCGTCAACACAGGCGAACTTCACCTGATCGCCCACTTTTACCCTGCAGCCACCGCACATCCCGGTGCCGTCAACCATGATCGGGTTGACGCTCACCATGGTCTTGATCTTGTAAGGCCGCGTCGCGTCGGCGCAAGCCTTCATCATCACCGGAGGCCCGATCGCAATGACCTCGTCAATGTCAGGATGTTGCGTCAGAGCGACCTTGATGCCGTCCGTGATCATCCCCTTCATGCCGGCCGAGCCATCGTTTGTGCACAAAATGAGTTCGTCACAGGCGGCCCGAAACTTGTCCTCCCAGAAAACAAGCTCTTTGCTGCGAAAGCCGAGGACCGCGATCACGTAGGCGCCGTTCTCCTTGCATCCGCGCGCCTGGGGGAAGATCGGGGCGACACCCAGGCCACCGCCCACACAGAGCACCTTCTTGGCATGACTGACCGGACTCGGTACGCCCATGGGGCCGACCAACGCGTGGAGCGAGGTGCCAACACGGCATTCCTTCTGCATTTCCCGGGTTGTCTTGCCGACCGCCTGGATCACCAGTGTGATGGTTCCCTTCACAGCGTCGAAGTCCGCGATGGTCAGTGGAATGCGCTCACCGTGTTCGCTCAGCATGACAATCACGAATTGCCCGGGCTTGGCCGCCTTGGACATCAAGGGATGACGCACCTCAAGCAGGTACGTTACGTCCGAGAAGTCTTTTCGTGCCACGATCTCGAAGTTGGACATAGCAGTCACTTTCATGTTCAGTCGGCCGGGTCAGAGGCGAGGTGGTTCGGCGATTCCTGGCATGCTTTAACCCACCATCTTCCTTTTATCCAGCGGAATGTCGCAAGTGTCCACCCGCGACTGGCGGGCACTTTGATATTAATCAACATAATGATCTAGAGCGTGTATTTTGGACAGGCTTATGTCTCCAAACGCTGCAAACCTATCCTCCGCATGCATCAATATTTGCTTCATTTACCGCAGAGGTCGCCCGCACAGATTGGCCAGAACTCAAAGCCTGGCTAAAAGAGTCTTTGGACCGGATTAATGCCTGAAATGCCGCACGCCTGAATAAACCATGGCGACGCCGCGCTCATCCGCCGCGTCGATCACCTCCTGGTCGCGCATCGAGCCGCCTGGCTGAATCACACAGGTGGCGCCAGCATCCACCACCACATCGAGGCCGTCACGGAACGGGAAGAAGGCGTCGCTGGCGACCGCAGTGCCCTTCAGGCTCAGGCCGGCATGCTCGGCCTTGATGCTGGCAATGCGCGCCGAATCGAGCCGGCTCATCTGGCCCGCACCCACGCCCATGGTCATGCCGCCCTTGCAGAACACGATGGCGTTGCTCTTGACGAACTTGGCGATGTTCCAGGCAAACAGCAGGTCTTGCAATTGCTCTGGCGTGGGTTGCAGCTTGGTCACAACCTTGAGGTCGGCCAGCGTGAGGATGTGGTTGTCAGCGGTCTGCATCAGCAGGCCGGAACCCACGCGCTTGATGTCCATGGCGTTGCGGCCGTTGTCCCAGTCGCTGGCGCCCCCCGGCGGCAGGGCAATTTGCAGGATGCGCACATTGACCTTGCTATTGAACACGGCCAGTGCTTCGGGCGTGAAGCTGGGCGCCATCAGCACTTCGATGAACTGCTTGGACATTTGCAGCGCAGCACGCTCATCCAGCGGGCAGTTGAGGGCAATGATGCCGCCAAAGGCCGAGGTCGGGTCGGTCTGGAAGGCCTTGCTGTAGGCCTCCAGCGCATCAGCACCCACGGCCACGCCGCAGGGGTTGGCGTGCTTGACGATGACGCAGGCGGGCGTATCGAAGCTCTTGACGCATTCCCAGGCGGCATCGGCGTCGGCAATGTTGTTGTAGCTGAGTTCCTTGCCCTGCAATTGCACGGCGCTCACCAGTGAACCCGGAGCCGGGTTCAGGTCGCGGTAAAAGGCAGCACTTTGGTGTGGATTTTCACCGTAGCGCAGGTCTTGCAGCTTGATGAAGTTGGCATTGCTTTGCCCCGGGAACGGGCTGCGCGCCGGGGTGCTGGCGCCCTCCTCGAAGGTGATCGAGGACAAATAATTGCTGATGGCACCGTCGTACTGGCTGATGCGGTTGAACGCCGCCACCGACAGGGCAAATTTGGTAGCTTGCGACACCACGCCACCAGCCTGCAGGTCGGACAGCACCTGGGCATATTGGCTGGCGTCGGTCAGCACCGCCACGTCTTTCCAGTTTTTGGCAGCGCTGCGCACCATGGCCGGGCCACCGATGTCGATGTTCTCGATGGCGTCTTCGAGCGTGCAACCGGGCTTGGCCACGGTGGCCTCGAACGGGTACAGGTTGACCACCAGCAGGTCAATGGTGTCGATGGCGTGGGCCTTGAGCGCGGCCATGTGCTCAGGCAGGTCGCGGCGGGCCAGCAGGCCGCCGTGCACCTTGGGGTGCAGGGTCTTGACACGACCGTCGAGCATTTCGGGGAAACCGGTGACTTCGGCCACTTCGGTGACCGGCAGGCCCTGGTCGGCCAGCAGTTTGGCGGTGCCACCCGTGGAGAGCAACTTGATGCCGAGCGCGTGCAGGGCCTGGGCAAAGTCAACAATGCCGGTTTTGTCGGAGACGGAAATTAAAGCGTTCATGAAAATAGAAGTAAGTTAATTGAGAAATGGTTCATAAAGTCGTCATTGCGATGCCCGCCCTGTCCGGTTTGATGCTGCCGACAAAGCAAGAACCTGACTTTGTCATCCCGGACTCGATCCGGGATCCATGGATTGCGGGTCGGCCTCGCAATGGCGCCACAGGCTAATCGATGAGCTTGTGCTCCAGCAGTTTCTTGCGCAGGGTGTTGCGGTTCAACCCGAGGTATTGGGCGGCTTTGGACTGGTTGTTGTCAGCGCGCTGCATCACCACTTCGAGCAGGGGTTTTTCCACCACGGCCAACAGCATGTCGTACATGCCGTTGGGTTCGCTGTGGCCTAGGTCGGTCAGGTAATTCTCTAAATTGCTGCGCACACAGTCTGCAATATGCAGGGGTTTCATTGAATGGTCTCCATCTTGTTATTGGGTTCGCAATCAAGGTCAAGCGTCTGGCCGGATGGCCGAGGCAGGCGATCCATGCGCGCATTGAGTTCGTCAAAAAATTCGGCCACTGCAGCCCATTGCGCCCGGCAATCCGGCAGCGTGTTCATATGCGTGCGAAAGGCCTCGCCACCGGGCAGTTCCCGCACATACCAGCCAATGTGCTTGCGCGCGCTGAGCACGCCAATGAATTCGCCATACAAGCTGTAATGGTCTTGCAGATGGGCCAGCAGCAGGTGTTTGACCTCGGCCACCAGTGGCGGTGCCAGTGGCTCGCCCGTGGCCAGAAAATGCACAATTTCCCGGAAAATCCAGGGCCGGCCTTGCGCCGCACGGCCGATCATCACGGCGTCGGCACCGGTGGCCGCCAGCACGGCGCGCGCTTTTTCCGGGCTGTCGATGTCGCCATTGGCGACCACCGGAATGCGCAGCGCGGCTTTCACGGCCGCAATGGTGTCGTATTCGGCCTGGCCGCGATAGCCCTGCTCGCGCGTGCGGCCATGCACCGTGACCATCTGCACGCCGGCCGACTCTGCCGCCCTGGCCAATTGCACCGCGTTTTTGGCCGTGTTGCACCAGCCGGTGCGCATCTTGAGAGTGACCGGCACGCCCAGCGGCGCACAGGCTTGCACCACAGCCGAGACAATGCTGATGGCCAGTGTCTCGTCCTGCATCAGGGCGGAACCGGCCCATTTGTTGCACACTTTTTTGGCTGGACAGCCCATGTTGATGTCGATGATCTGGGCGCCCCGGTCAATGTTGTAGCGTGCCGCATCGGCCATCATGGGTGCATCGGTGCCGGCAATCTGCACCGCAATCGGCCCAGGTTCGCCCTCGTGATTGGCGCGCTGCGAGGTCTTGAGAGAACGCATCAAGTCGGGGCGGCTGGTCACCATCTCGCTCACCGCGTAACCCGCCCCGAGCCGCTTGCACAGCTGGCGAAACGGCCGGTCCGTCACCCCCGCCATGGGGGCGACAAAACAGGTGTTGGGCAAAAGGTAGGGGCCGATGTTCATGCGAACGTGTTCAAAGCAAATGGACAAAGCCGGCGCGAGCCAGGTAACAAAGTGTTTGGGAAGTGGGGATTCTAGCTGCCCAAAATTTCAGCAAATGAAATAAATGCCGATGCCGGGATGCGGAAGACAAAACCTATACTGCGTCACCCATGGAACTCTGGCTCGATCATCTACTCACCCTGCTGGCGCTGCCCAAATATGGCCTCAGCAGCGTTTTTGTGGTGTCGTTCGTGTCGGCCACCCTGCTGCCCATGGGCTCGGAGCCCGTGGTGTACGGCCTGGTTGAACTCAACCCGTCACTGTTCTGGCCGACCATCGCCGTGGCCACGGTGGGCAACACACTGGGCGGCGCGGTCAGTTGGTGGATGGGGCTGGCGTCACACAAGGTGGTGGACAAATACCAGCACTCGAAACACCACCTGCGTGCGCTGGTCTGGCTGGAGCACCTCGGCCCCAAGGCCTGCCTGCTGGCCTGGCTGCCTGTTGTGGGCGACCCGCTGTGCGCGGTGGCAGGCTGGCTCAAACTGCCGTTCTGGCCCTGCCTGGGCTACATGGCCATCGGCAAATGCGCGCGCTACATCACCATGACAGCGGCGTTGCTGGGGGTTTTTGGCGGCTAGATCGCGAACAATTACGAGCTGAACAAAAAGTTCATCACGTCGCCATCCTTGACCACGTAGTCCTTGCCCTCGGCGCGCATTTTGCCGGCGTCCTTGGCGCCCTGCTCACCTTTGTAGCTGATGTAGTCGTCATAGGCGATGGTCTGGGCGCGGATGTAGCCCTTCTCGAAATCGGTGTGGATCACGCCCGCCGCCTGCGGCCCGGTGTCGCCCTTGTGGATGGTCCAGGCGCGCACTTCCTTGACCCCGGCGGTGAAATAGGTCTGCAGGCCCAACAAATCGTAGGCCGCGCGAATCAGACGGTTCAGGCCTGGCTCGTGCAGGCCCATTTCTTCGAGGAACATCTGGCGGTCATCGTCGCTCATGTCGGCCATTTCGGCCTCCAGCTTGGCAGAAATAGCCACCACCGGCGCGTTCTGCGCCGTGGCATAAGCCGTCAGTCGGTCCAGCAGGGGGTTGTTCTCGAACCCGTCTTCGGCCACGTTGGCGACAAACATGGCGGGTTTTGCCGTGATCAAAAAGAACTGCTTCAACAAGGGCTGCTCTTCCTTGCTGAATTCCAGCGCGCGCACCGGTTTGGCTTCGTTGAGGGCAGCCTGGCAGCGCTCCAGGATGCTGACCAGTTTGGCCGCTTCCTTGTCGCCGCCCGACCTGGCCGCTTTCTGGTAACGCGACAGCGCCTTGTCCACCGTGCTCAGGTCAGCCAGGCAGAGTTCGGTCTGGATCACTTCGATGTCAGAAATCGGGTCGACCCGGCCGGACACATGGATCACGTTGTCGTCTTCAAAGCAGCGCACCACATTGATGATGGCATCGGTCTCACGGATGTGCGCCAAAAACTTGTTGCCCAAGCCCTCACCGGTGCTGGCACCGGCCACCAGACCGGCAATGTCGACAAACTCGACAATGGCACGCTGCACACGCTCCGGGTGCACGATGGCCGACAGTGCGTCGAGCCGGGAGTCGGGCACCTCGACAATGCCCACATTGGGCTCGATGGTGCAAAAGGGGTAGTTCTCCGCCGCAATGCCTGCCTTGGTCAACGCGTTGAACAGGGTCGATTTACCGACGTTGGGCAAGCCCACGATGCCACACTTCATGAAATATCCTTATGAATCAAAAAACGAATGGTCAGGCCAAAAACTTGCGCCAGGCTCCGATGTTGTACACCTCCGGGTAGCCATTCCTTTTAAGCAACAGCTTGGCCATGCCACTGCGTGATCCGCTGGCGCAGCAAAGAACCACCGGGGCAGATTTGGGTATCTCACCGAGCCGGCTGCCGAGCTCCTGCAAGGGGATGTTGATGGTTCCGGGAGCGTTCGCGCTGGCAAACTCAGCAGCTGATCTCACGTCGACAAAGGTGGCACCATTCTTTTTAAGCGTTGGCAGCATGGCAACGACTTTTTTCGAATTCCACCACTTGTAGCCAAACCAGCCACACAAGGCCAGGATGGGCCAATACTTTTGAAAAATATCCGATAAATCCAAAAAACACTCCTTGTCACGGCATTGACCACCGCAAAAAACAAGCTGGTGAGTGTATGCGATGCGGTTTTTGAGGGACTGAGCGGCGCGCCAGGTGCGCCCTCCTACAATCCCTTCCATGACACATCATCTTGATATTTGCATTCGTGGTGGCGGCATTGTGGGGCATGCCCTGGCGCTATTGCTGGCGCGCGACCGGCTGCGCATTGGCCTGGTTGCACCGCAGTCCGCCGCCCAGGGCGAGCCCGACGTGCGGGCTTATGCACTCAACGCGAAGTCCAAGGCCTTGCTTGAATCGGTGCGCTGCTGGCCCGACGCCCTGCACGCCACCCCGGTGACGGACATGCAGGTCAAGGGCGACGAAGGCGGCTGCGTCAATTTTTCGGCCACCGAGCTGGTGGTGCCCGCGCTGACCTGGATTGTCGATGTGCCCACGCTGGAAGCCCAGTTGCGCGAGGCAGTGCGATTTCAACCGCATATTGAGCTGCTGGAGTCCCCACGGCCGGCCACCCTCACCGTGGTGTGCGAAGGCAAGGCGAGCCGCACGCGGGAAGAATTTGGCGTCGACTTTGCCGCCACGCGCTACCCGCAACACGCCATTGCCGCGCGGCTCAAATGCGAAAAACCGCATGGCCAAGTGGCACGCCAATGGTTTACCCAGGGTGAAATTCTGGCTTTTTTGCCGCTTGACGGCGCACAGGGCGACACCGTGGCCATGGTCTGGTCGGTGCGCGACGGCCGCACACAAGACCTGCTGGATGACAGCGAAGACAGCTTTTGTGAACAAGTTGCGCACATCAGCGAAGGCGTTCTGGGCAGGCTCAGCTTGGTCAGCCCGCGTAAAGCCTGGCCACTGCAGTCGGCACAGGCCAGCCGCTGGATGGGCGTGACCAACGGCCAAGCCTGGGCGCTGGCGGGAGATGCGGCGCACACCGTGCACCCGCTGGCGGGTCAGGGACTGAACCTGGGGCTGGCCGATGTGGCCGAGCTCACCCACATCCTGCACAAGCGCGCCTACTGGCGCCCGGTGAGTGATGCCAAACTGCTGCGCCAATATGAGCGCGCCCGAAAAACCGAGGTCAGCGCCACTGATGCCGCCATGACGGCCTTGCAACAGTTGTTTGACAAGCCGGGCAATGGTTGGCAAAAGCTGCGCAACTGGGGCTTGTCGGGCTTTGAGCATTTGGGCTTTTCCAAACATTGGGCGGCACGACGTGCCATGGGCCTATAGAACTTATTTCACGCAGGCCGGTCTGACCCAGCTTGATTCATCACAGGACACCCATGAAACGACTCCTTATTCCCTTGATCGCTGGCACCTTGCTGCTGGCCAGCACCGCCTGGTCGCAGGAAGCCACCATCCGCAAGAACCTGGCTGAGCGCATTCCGCAACTGCCTCAAATTGACGAAGTCATCAAATCGCCCATGCCCGGGCTCTACGAGATCCGTGTCAATGGCAACGAGATCTACTACACCGATGCTGACGCCAATTACCTGGTACAGGGCAACCTGATCGACACCCGGCAAAAACGCAACCTGACCGAGGAGCGCGTCGAAAAGCTCTCCGCGATCGACTTTGGCGCCCTGCCCCTCAAGGATGCCTTCACCATGGTGCGCGGCAACGGCAAGCGCAAGCTGGCGGTGTTTGAAGATCCGAACTGCGGCTACTGCAAGCGTTTCGAGAAAGACCTGCAGAAAGTCGACAACGTCACGGTGTACCTCTTCCTCTACCCGATCCTGAGCAAGGACTCGGTTGAAAAGTCCAAAAACATCTGGTGCGCCAAGGACAAGGTCAAGGCCTGGCAGGACTGGATGGTGCGCGATGTCACGCCAGCCGCCGCCAGCTGCGACAACGCGGCCATTGCACGCAATGTGGAACTGGGCCGCAAGTTCAAAATCACCGGCACCCCCACACTGGTGTTTGCGGACGGCAGCCGCGTGCCCGGCGCCGTGAGTGCCGACCAGGTTGAAAAACGCCTGAACTGATGGGATTGCTGCCTGCTTCCTCTGCCCAGGTGGGCTATGCGGTGCGGGCGCTGGACCTGCAGGCGCATTTGTTCGAAGTCACCCTCACCATTGACCAGCCCGCTGTTGAACAGGTAGTGAGCTTGCCGGTCTGGATTCCAGGCAGTTACCTGGTGCGCGAGTTCGCCAGACACCTGCAGGGCCTGCAAGCGCGCCAGGACCACAAGCCGGTGGCCATCACCCAGCGCGACAAGTGCAGCTGGCAGATCCACGCCAAAGCGGGCAAGGCGTTGGTGCTGAAGTACCAGGTCTATGCCTTTGACAGCTCGGTACGCACCGCCTGGCTCGACAGCCAGCGCGGTTTTTTCAACGGCACCAGCCTGTGCCTGCGCGTGCATGGCCAGGAAGACACGCCGCACCAGTTGACGCTGATTGACGATGGCCTGCCCAAGGACTGGCAAGCTGCCACGGCTTTGCACGCCCAACGCGTCTCAAAACGCGGCTTCGGTGACTACCTGGCGGCCAACTACGACGAACTGGTCGACAGCCCGGTTGAACTTGGGGCCTTCTGGCGTGGCGAATTTGTCGCTGCCGGCATCAAGCACCACTTCATCGTTTCGGGTGCGCCCGCCAGCTTTGATGGCGCGCGCCTGCTGGCCGACACCCAGGCCATTTGCGAGGCCGAAATCAGGTTCTGGCATGGCCGCCAAGCACAACAGGCGCCGCAGCGCCACTACCTGTTCATGCTCAATGCGGTGCATGACGGCTATGGCGGGCTGGAGCACTGCAATTCGACCGCGCTGATCTGCAAACGCGCCGATTTGCCGCGCCACGGCCAAACCAAGGACGGCGCACCGTCCGACGGCTACACCACCCTACTCGGCCTGATCAGCCACGAGTACTTTCACACCTGGAACGTCAAGCGGCTGCGTCCGGCTGAATTTTCCCGCTACGACTACGCCCAGGAAAACTACACCGAGCTGCTGTGGTTTTTTGAAGGTTTTACCAGTTACTTTGACGACCTGCTGCTGCGCCGCGCCAAGCTGATCGACAACGCGCATTACCTCAAGTTGCTGGCCCGAGCCATCAACCAGGTGCTGCAAACCCCCGGGCGCCAGCTGCAAAGCGTGGCCCAGTCCAGTCGTGACGCCTGGGTCAAGTACTACCGGCAGGACGAAAACACGGTGAATGCCACGGTGAGTTACTACACCAAGGGCTCGCTGGTGGCCCTGTGCCTGGATTTGAGCCTGCGCCACAGTGGCAAGACCAGCCTGGATGCGGTCATGCGCGCGCTGTGGCTGCGCTGCCAGGGCGGCCCCATGACGCAGGACGACCTGCTGGCGGTGCTGGCAGACCTGTCGGGCCAGTCCTATGCAACTGAGTTGCAACAGTGGGTGCATGGCACGGGCGACCTGCCGCTCAAGAAACTGCTCAAGCAGCACGGCATTCACTACGAGGAAGAGCGTGCCCCACTGCCGGACCAATTGGGCCTGAAGCTCAATGAGCAGCAGGGCATCCGCATCAAGAGCGTCCTGCGCGGCAGCGCTGCCGAGCTGGCGGGTTTCGCCGCCGGTGACGAGTGGCTGGGCGTGGCCACAGGCCAGGGCAAAGCCACCCAGCGCTGGCGCCTGAACAAACTCGACGACCTGGGCACGTACCTTGGCAACGACACCCACTGCCGGGCGCTGATTGCCCGCGACCAGCGTCTGCTGACGCTGTCCCTGGACTTGCCGGACAAGGTGCGCAGTGTCAAACTCGGGGTCACTGACGCCAAACAGGTCAATACCTGGCTCGATGGCAAGAGCCCCGCCTGATCCCTTATTTTTTACCTAGCAGGAGACCCCATGTCCTATGAACTGATCACCGTGCGCACCGAAGCCGACAAAGTCGGCATCATCACCCTGAATCGCCCCAAGCAGCTCAACGCCCTCAACGACCAGCTCATGACCGAGCTGGGTACTGCGCTGCACGCCTTCGATGCTGACGCCGGTATCCACTGCATGGTCATCACCGGCAGCGAAAAAGCCTTTGCCGCCGGCGCCGACATTGGCGCCATGGCCAGCTACACCTTTGCCGATGTCTACAAGGACGACTTCATCACCCGCAACTGGGAAAAAATTCGCGCCGTGCGCAAGCCCGTTATTGCGGCGGTGAGCGGTTTTGCCTTGGGCGGTGGCTGCGAATTGGCCATGATGTGCGACTTCATCATTGCCGCAGACAACGCCCGTTTTGGTCAACCCGAGATCAAGCTCGGCGTGATCCCCGGTGCCGGTGGCACCCAGCGTCTGCCGCGTGCCGTGGGCAAGGCCAAGGCCATGGACCTGGCACTGACCGGGCGCATGATGGACGCTGTTGAAGCAGAGCGCTCCGGGCTGGTGAGCCGTGTCGTCCCGCTGGACAAGCTGATGGACGAAGCGCTGGGCGCCGCCCTGATGATCAGCGAGTTTTCGCAACTGGCCGTGATGGCGGCCAAGGAATCGGTCAACCGGGCGTTCGAGGGCTCCTTGAACGACGGCATCATGTTCGAGCGCCGTATGTTCCACGCCTTGTTTGCCACAGCCGACCAAAAAGAAGGCATGGACGCGTTTGTCAACAAACGCAAAGCCGTTTTTACCCACCAATGAAACACCGAGCCGCCAAAAAGCGGCTCACAACCCGCTATAATTCTGCCCTGTTGGTGATATAGCTCAGCTGGTTAGAGCGCAGCATTCATAATGCTGATGTCGGTGGTTCAAATCCACCTATCACCACCAAGATACCCTTAACCCGCATCGGTCAACGCCGTTGCGGGTTTTTTATTTACACCGGATCGTCGTCGCTTGGCTCGGCGCGGGCACCGCGAAGGCCCGGTTTGGCCAGCAACTCCAGGTAAAACGCATCGCCGCCGGCCAGCGCCACGGCGTCGATCAAGGCGGTCAGGGTGGCCGGGTGCACCCCTTGCGCGTTGTCCGGATGGGTGCCAAAACGGCAATCGAAGTCCCAAAAGTCCACGCCTTCGGGCAGGGTTTTGCGGCGTTCGCGCTTGATGTACTGGCGAATTTCGTGCTTGGTAGCCTCCAGCACGCGGTCGCGGTTTTTGCCTTCAATAGTGAGTTGGAATGTTTTTTTCATGATGTCCTTTGAATCCGTTGTCAGCAGCCTGCCGTGGCCGCCATGAGTGGGGGTGATTATGCGTCGAGCCCTGCCACCGCCCTCTGTCAGCACCCCACCGATACGAAACACGTAAACTGCCCCATCACATCACTAGTTCTCGTCGCCGCTCCTGACTTCACCCCACACCACCAATATGTCCTTTTCCTCACTTGGCTTGTCCAGCCCGCTGCTTGCAGCCGTTCAGAAGCTGGGTTTTGACGCCCCCACACCCATTCAATTGGGCGCCATTGGACCGGCGCTGCAGGGCCATGACGTGCTGGGCTGCGCGCACACCGGTTCTGGCAAAACGCTGGCTTTTGCGCTGCCCTTGCTGCAAAGCCTGTCAGACGCGCCAAGCCGTCTGGCCCAAGCGCTGGTGCTGGTACCGACGCGCGAACTGGCGACCCAGGTGGGCGACACGATTCGCGCACTGGCGCAGCACCTGCCACAACAGGCCAGGGTCAGCGTGGTGTTTGGCGGGGTCTCGATCAACCCGCAAATGATGGGCTTGCGTGGCGGCACCGAGGTGCTGGTTGCCACACCAGGGCGGCTGCTCGACCTGGTGGCGCACAACGCCGTCAAGCTCTCCGGAGTGAATCTGCTGGTGCTCGACGAGGCCGACCGGCTGCTCGACCTGGGTTTTGCTGACGAACTGAACCAGTTGCTGGCACTGTTGCCCGTCAAGCGCCAAAGCCTGTTTTTCTCGGCCACGTTTGCGCCCGCCGTGCAGGTGCTGGCCAACACCCTGTTGCACAAACCGGTGCGCGTCGATGTAAGGCCAGACGCCGCGCCGCCTCTTGAAATCGTGCAGCGCGCCATCGCCGTGGACACGCCCCGGCGCACCCAGTTGTTGCGCCACCTGATCCAGCAGAACGCCTGGTCGCGGGTGCTGGTGTTCGTGGCCACCAAATTTGCCGCAGAAATCGTGGCCGACAAGCTGCGCAAGGCGGGCTTGACGGCCGAGCCCTTTCACGGCGAACTCAGCCAGGGCAAACGCACCCAGGTGTTGACCGACTTCAAGGCCTCTCGCCTGGGTGTGGTGGTGGCCACCGACGTGGCAGCGCGCGGCCTGGACATTGCCGGCTTGCCGGTGGTGGTGAACTTTGACTTGCCGCGCTCAGCCAGCGATTACACCCACCGCGTGGGCCGCACCGGCCGCGCGGGCGAAGCGGGCCTGGCGGTGAGCTTTGTCAGCGCGGCCACACTGGCGCACTGGCGCCTGATTGCCAAACGCCAGGATCTCGATCTGGCGCTGGAGAGCATCCCCGGTTTTGAAGCGCTTGAAACCGCCCCGCCCGCCTCCAGAGCCCCCGAGGCCCCCGGCAACGGCGGCATCAAAGGCCTGCGCCCGAGCAAGAAAGACAAGCTGCGCGCACTGGCGGCCCAAGCAAAAACACCCGTGCCTTAAAATCGCGCTCTCTTCAACAGCCTCTGGATGAACACCATGAACCGCTGCCTCCCCGCCCGCAAGGGCTTTTCCCTGGGACTGATGTCCCTGCTGGTGAGCTTTGTCACGCTAGTCCCCGCGCCTGCGGCGGCACAAGACCTGGTGCGGCAATTCCCGGTTGCCGCCAAACGCGGCACGCTGCAAGTCACCCAACCACCCAACATCCTGATCAACGGCCAGGCCGAACGGCTCTCGCCGGGCGCCCGCATCAAGAACCCCAACAACATGATCGTGTTGTCAGGCAGCCTGGTTGGTCAAGCGCTGCTGGCCAATTACCTGCGCGACCCGCAGGGCCAGGTCCATGAAGTGTGGTTGCTGAGCCCGGCCGAGGCGCAGCAAAAACGCACGGGGATGGAAGTTATGACCAATTTTGTCTTCGGCTCGGATGCCGACAAACCCAAGACCGACGACGGCAAGACGCCGTTCGACCAGTTGCCAAAGTTCAAACAAAACCAGTGAAATGCCGGGGCTTTGCCCCCTCGCTGGAGCGGCCCCCGGTGGGACCTGTGCCCTGTGGGAGCGGCGCCCTCGCCGCGATTGACCCCAGACAGCCATGGGCCCGAGGCGGGCCTCCCACATAGACCAACACACAACACACTATCGACCATGAGCAAAAAAGTATTCATCAAAACCTATGGCTGCCAGATGAACGAGTACGACTCGGACAAGATGAGCGACGTGCTCGGCGCGGCCCAAGGCTACACCCAGACCGACAATGTGGAAGAGGCCGACCTGATCCTGTTCAACACCTGCTCGGTGCGCGAAAAGGCGCAGGAAAAAGTGTTCTCGGACCTGGGGCGCGTCAAGCACCTCAAAAAACGGGGCGCCCTGATCGGCGTCGGCGGTTGTGTGGCCAGCCAGGAAGGCGAAGCCATCATTGCCCGCGCGCCTTATGTCGACGTGGTGTTTGGCCCGCAAACCCTGCACCGCCTGCCGCAAATGCTCGATGAACGGGCGCGTCTGAACCGTTCGCAGGTCGACATCAGCTTTCCCGAAATCGAAAAATTCGACCACCTGCCACCGGCGCGTGTCGAAGGTGCCAGCGCGTTTGTGAGCATCATGGAAGGTTGCTCCAAGTACTGCAGCTACTGCGTGGTGCCCTACACCCGCGGCGAAGAGGTGAGCCGCCCGTTCGAGGACGTGCTGGTGGAGGTGGCGGG
>JBASJO010000424.1:0-4421 GCA_049655365.1 Rhodoferax sp.
GGCTTGACTTCACCGCGCACTTCATGAATGCCCAACTGCTGTGCTACGGCCTTGGCTGTCGTCAAGCCATCTCCGGTTGCCATGATGATGCGCAAACCCGCCTTTTGCAGGGCTGCCAAGGCCTCGGGTGTGCTGGTCTTGACGGGATCAGAAACGGCCAGCAAGCCGAGCAATTGTGTGCCGCTGGCCAGGTACATCACGCTGGCACCCTCGGCGCGCAAGGCTTCAGCCTCGCTCACCAAGGGCGCCAACACCACGCCCACTTGCTGCATCAGCGTGGTGTTGCCCAATGCCAATGACTGTGCCCCAATCTGACCGCGCACACCGATGCCAGAGCCGGACTCAAAAGCCTCGGGCTTCTCCAGCGTCAGGCCCTGTTCATGTGCGGCGCTTACCAGGGCCTGGGCCAGCGGATGTTCACTGCCCTGATCCAGACTGGCAGCCAGACGCAGCACCTCGTCGGCATCGCCGCCGGGCGCCGGAACCGCGCTGTTAAAGACGGGTCTGCCTTCAGTGAGGGTGCCGGTTTTATCAACAATCAACGTGTCCACCTTGCGCAGGTTCTCGATCGCGGCGGCATCACGAAACAACACGCCTTGCGCTGCGCCCTTGCCGGTCGCCACCATGATCGACATGGGGGTGGCCAGCCCCAAGGCGCAGGGGCAGGCAATGATCAGCACCGCCACGGCATTGATCAGGCCAAAAACCCAGCTGGGCTCAGGGCCAAACCAGCCCCACACCAGAAAGGTCGCCACCGCGATCGCCACCACGGCGACGACAAAGTAGCCCGCCACCACGTCGGCCATGCGCTGCATGGGCGCGCGGGAGCGCTGCGCCTGCGCCACCATTTGCACGATTTGCGACAACATGGTGGCCGCGCCCACGCGCTCCGAGCGCATCACCAGGGCGCCGCTGGTGTTCATGGTGGCGCCTATCCGCTTGTCGCCCACACGCTTGGTCACAGGCATCGGTTCACCCGTGAGCATGGACTCATCGACGGCACTGCTGCCCTCGATGACCTCGCCGTCCACTGGCACCTTTTCACCCGGTCGCACGCGCAAACTGTCACCCACATGCACGCTGGACAAGGGCACATCTTCTTCAGCACCGTCGGCCCGGATGCGCCGGGCGGTCTTGGGTGCCAGACCGAGCAGGGATTTGATCGCTGCGGAGGTTTGCGAGCGGGCCTTGAGTTCGAGCATCTGGCCCATCAAGGTGAGTGAAATGATGACGGCCGCTGCCTCGAAGTACACCGCGACGCGCCCCATCGAGACAAAAGAGTCCGGAAATACCTGGGGTGCGACAGCCGCCACCACACTGTAGCCATAAGCGGCGCCCGTGCCCAGTCCAATCAGGGTCCACATGTTGGGGCTGCGATTCAACACCGACTGCCAGCCGCGCACAAAAAACGGCCAACCCGCCCACAACACAATGGGGGTGGCCAACACCAGTTCCAGCCAGCTCTGTTGCGTCATGCTCAGCCATTGCTGGCGATGGCCGAACATGGCCAGGACAAACACCACCGCGGTCAGCGGCAGTGACCACCAGAAACGCCGCTGGAAATCATGCAGCTCGGTGTTGTCGTCTTCATCCAGACTGGGCAGCTGGGGCTCTAGCGTCATGCCACATTTGGGACAGTTGCCAGGGTGATCCTGCCGCACCTCGGGGTGCATCGGGCAGGTGTAGATGGTGCCGACGAGGCTGGCTACCGGCGGCTCTTGCAACGCCGGTTGTACGGGGGCAACTGCACCGGCGAGGTATTGCGTCGGATTGGCGGCAAATTTGTTCTGGCACCTGGCGCTACAAAAATAGTACGCCCGGCCCTCATGTTGCAGCGTGTGTCCGGACGATTCGGTGACGGCCATGCCGCACACCGGATCCGTCAACGACAGGGGCGTGGTGGGGTTCATGGCATTCCTTGGATCAATTGGGCGCCGCATCCGGACGCGACAACCTGGGTATAAAACGGGGTGTCACACTGGCATAACGCTCATAGGCCGGACCAAACAGGGCACGCATGTCGGCTTCTTCAGTCAGTGCCAATCGACCGTACATGACCAGCAGGACAGGGAACATGAGCAGCGTCAGCAGCGTCGGCCATTGCAGCAGGAAACCCAGCAGAATCATCACAAAAGCCAGGTACTGCGGGTGACGAATGCGCGCATACGGCCCGGTCGTGGCCAGCGTTTTGCTGCGCTGGGCGTGGTACAAAACCCGCCACGCGTTGGACAACAAAATGAACCCGAAGGCCAGAAAAATGTAGCTGGCGATGTGCAGCAAACCAAAGTGCGGGTCGCCTTGTTCACCGAGCAGGGTGGACCACAAGTGGCCCGAGTCATGGCTCAGGATATCGAGTCCGGGATAGTTGCTTTGCAGCCACCCCGACAGCAGGTAAATGGTGAGGGGAAAGCCGTACATCTCGACAAACAGCGCCACGATGAACGCAGAAAACGCCCCGAACGTTCGCCAGTCCCGCGCTGTTGCAGGTTTGAAAAAGCTGTAAGCGAACATGATGAAAACGGCCGAGTTCAACACCACCAGCGCCCATAAACCATAAGCGGACGGTTCGGGATTCATGACGGCTCTCCTGGCTTGGCTGGCGGTGTTGGCGCTGCGCTCTTGCCCGGCGGGTGCGCATGTCCAGCGTGCCCGTGGTGCATGAACAAATGCATCAGGGGGCAAGCGGCCAGCAGCAAAAAAGGCAGGGCACCCAAGGTATGCGCCAGGTGCTCGGTCAACAAAAAGTAGCCGGCCACGGCGCCCATGACGACCACGCCGATGGCATAGCGCGAACGCCAAAAACCAGGTGCCCCGGTGGCATCCACAGGGGACTTGTTTGTGGCAGGAAATCTCATTTTTCAGCGACAACGGGAAGTCGATCCATCATCATTTGCATCATCTGGTGGTGCTCTGCCATGTCGCCCATCATGCCCATACCAGACATGCCAGGCACCATTCCCATCGCATCACCCATGGCACTGCAGTTTGCATCCATGCTTTTTGTGCCTGTGACCGCCCCTGATCCCATTGGCGCGAAGTGAAGCGCAGAGGAAACACCCGCCGGGTGGTGGGCCGTGTGTTCATTCGCGTCCTGGCCGACAGCCAAGGCAGCAGTTCCGGACAGTGCGATGGACATGGCCAAGGCCAGGCGTGAGACGGCCATGGTGAATCGACATGTTTGCATGATGAAACTCCTTTAAATTAACGTTGTCAGCTTGTCAGCTTGTCAGCTTGTCAGCTTGTCAGCTTGTCAGGCATATTTTTGATAGACAGATGTGCTGCCGTCGCGCCGCACCAGCAACACCTCATACGGGTCTTTGCGGCCCTTGTAGACCGCGCCATCCATGCCCGGCGACCCCACTTTCATGCCGGGCACGGTCAGACCCAAGGCATCGGGCTTCTCGCGCAGCAGGCGTTTGATTTCACGCGCCGGGACATGACCTTCAACCAGGTAGCCGGCCACACGGGCGGTGTGGCAGGACCCCAGTTGGGGCGGCAAACCCAGTTGGGCGCGCACGCCCTTGTTGCCGGTGTCTGACACACGGACGGAAAACCCAGCCTGTTCCATCGCCGCAATCCAGTCCTTGCAGCAACCACAGCTGGGGTCTTTCCAGACTTCCATGGGAATGCTTTTCGGTGCGGCGGCCATGCCCGCCAGCGGCAACATCAGTGCCCCCATGAGCCAAAAGCGACGGTTTGTCATTGCGCTTGCATGCATTTTCTGGTTCCTTTTTCTTTGATGAAACAACAAATGGAGTGTGTGACCGGGGTGTCGACTGCGACATGACCGGTACATTACTTTTTTGTTATTTGGTATGGTCAGAACACCAGCGTTCGGATGTTGAACCAGTTACACGGTGGGGTGCATGCCTGGGTGCATTTCGTAGCACAAGACACCTTGGTCGTTCACCATATAGCTTCCTGTTCTAATGGCCTCTGCCAGCTCAGCTTGAACCTGCTCACGCGTCTTCGATGCTTGCATCGTTTTCGATGGATACTGATCTGGATACATCTCGTTCAGATTCAACCCTCGGTCACCGACAGTGGGCATATTTCCAGTCCGGATTGCTTCAGCCAATTCCTCCTTGACTTGTTCTCGTGTAAGGCCCGTACCTTGCACTTTGGCGGGATAGCGGTCTGGGTACATCTCGTTCAAATTGAGACCTTGGTCACCCGGTGCAGGCATATTGCCTGTGAGCACTGCCTCAGCCAGTTCAGTCTTAACTTGCTCGCGGGACAAACCGGCAAAACTGGGCGCGGCCACGAACAGTGCAGTTGTGGCGATGAGGGCGGTAGCAAAAAACCTGGTTTTCATGATGAAAGTTCCTTTGAAGTGAGTTGAATTTCTGGAGTCGAATAGTCCGATGACAGGCCTCTTCCCCCCAGCAATGACATCCATTGATGCCATGAATGAACTGTAG
>JBASJO010000425.1:0-2093 GCA_049655365.1 Rhodoferax sp.
GAGTAGATATGGCAAGGTTTTGATCGCCATTCGGGACAAGGAAGATCGTGTACGTTTTAGCGGCTACGACACCGCTCACTACAAAGCCTTTGCATTTACATTGGCGGCCGTTCTTTCCTCAATCGGAGGGGCGTTTTACACCCTTCAAGTGGGTCTGGTAGCGCCAGGCGTTGTAGGCGTGGTTGCGTCTATCGAAATGGTGATCTACGCAGCAGTCGGAGGACGGTTATCCATTCCGGGTGCAGTTGTCGGTGCATTGCTGATCGGCTTTTTACGGTCATTCCTGTCGGAAAACTTTCCTGAGATATGGCTCTATTTTCTGGGTGCAACCTTTATTTTGGTCGTTGTTGCATTGCCTAACGGCCTGGCGGGCCTGGTCGAAAAGGTGTCGCGGGCGAGATTGAATTTTGGAACATCGAAATGATGACAGCCAGCCTAAACCTTCCATTTGCTCATTTGCAGGAGAAGAGCGTGTCACACGACTTAGTTCAAAACGAAAAAATTGCACTAGAAATTAAAGATCTTACAGTTTCCTTTGATGGATTTCGTGCCGTGGATCACCTGAGCTTGACGATCGCCAGGAATGAACTCCGTGTGATTATTGGTCCCAACGGTGCGGGCAAGACCACCTTGCTTGACATGGTCTGCGGCAAGACAAAGCCGACCTCGGGCCAAGTTATGTTCAATGGACATGATCTGACCAAGATGTCGGAACACCAGATTGTTCGCCTTGGCGTTGGAAGAAAGTTTCAGACGCCATCGGTTTACGAAGATCTGAGTGTGATGGAAAACTTTGAGATATCGATTCCAAATTTGCACGGGATCATCGCATCGCTGAAATATCGTCGCAATGTTGATCTCATGCAGCTAATTCAAAACATGGCCGAGCAGGTCTTTTTGACCGAGTTACTGAATCATAAGGCTGGGCAACTGAGTCACGGTCAAAAGCAATGGCTTGAAATCGGCATGCTGCTAATGCAGGAGCCGGAGTTACTTCTGCTGGATGAACCCGTGGCCGGAATGAGTCCGCGTGAACGCGAGCAAACTGCCGACTTGCTTGTAAGAATTTCGAAGGGGAGGTCTGTGGTAGTGATTGAGCACGACATGGACTTCGTGAAGCGCATTGCACAGAAAGTCACTGTACTGCACCAAGGAAAGCTTCTTAGTGAGGGGTCTGTTGTCGAGGTTCAGGACGACCCACGTGTGATTGATGTCTATCTGGGTCACTAAGAAAGCTAATTCATGCTAACCGTCAAAAATTTGCACGTCGCCTACGGCCAGTCAAAGGTAATTCGAGATGTGTCGTTTCACGTCAATGCGGGCGAGTCGCTGGCCATCATGGGGCGTAATGGCATGGGCAAATCCACCCTGCTGAAGTCACTCATTGGGATGATTCCATCGCAGTCGGGAAGCATTGATATTGATGGCATACCGCTCGCTAAGCTCGACAGCTACCAGCGAGTTGAGCATGGACTTGCTTTTGTGCCACAAGGCCGCATGGTTTTTCCTTTCCTGACGATTGAAGAAAACATCATGACCGGTGCCGAAACTTCAGGCTACACCAAGGTGCCAGACTATATCTACAGATTCTTTCCGGTGCTTGAGGAGATGAAGTACCGCAAGGCTGGCAACCTGTCCGGTGGACAGCAGCAGATGCTGGCCATTTCACGTGCCCTGATTTCAGACCCGAAGGTGTTGATTCTTGATGAGCCGACCGAGGGAATTCAGCCGTCCATCATCAAGGAGTTGGCCCGTACCCTCAATCAATTAAGAAGAGAGCGCCAGTTTTCGATCGTCGTATCCGAGCAGGTACTCAGCTTCGCACTGGAGCTCTCTGACAGGTTTCTTGTGATAGACCGCGGCCAGATCGTGCATGAAGAGGCCCGTGAGACGATTAACCAAGAAAAAATTCGGTCTTTTCTGACCGTGTGATTCCCCCAACCCCAGCAACCACTTAGGAGACTAGCGATGAGACATGGTGATATTTCAAGCAGCAACGATTGCGTAGTCGTTGCCGTCGTTAACTATAAGATGCCGAGCCTTCATAACAAGGCAGAGGTGCTCAACAACGCACGCAAAATCGGCGAGATGCT
>JBASJO010000426.1:0-9486 GCA_049655365.1 Rhodoferax sp.
GGGCATGCAGCTCAAGACCCACCAGACCGGCCCTGAAGGCCAGAAGGTGCGTCGCCTCTACATCGAAGACGGCGCCGATATTCAAAAGGAATATTACGTTTCCATCGTGACCGACCGCGCCACGCAAAAGCTGGCCTTCATTGCCTCCTCCGAGGGCGGCATGGACATCGAGGAAGTGGCGCATTCCACCCCTGAGAAGATCATCACCGAGTTCATTGATCCTTTGACGGGTTTGGGCGAGGCGCAAGCCAAGAAAATTGCCGACGCCATCGGCATGCCGGCAGGCTCGACGGCACAAGCCGTGGACATCTTCCAGAAGCTCTACAAGTGCTACATGGACACCGACGCGTCCCTGGTCGAAATCAACCCGCTGAACCGCGACAGCAAGGGCAATGTGATGGCACTCGACGCCAAGTTCAACTTTGACGCCAACGCCCTCTACCGTCACCCCGAGATCGTGGCCTACCGCGACCTCGACGAAGAAGATCCGGCCGAAGTCGAAGCCAGCAAGTTTGACCTGGCCTACATCAGCCTGGACGGCAACATCGGTTGCCTGGTGAACGGCGCCGGCCTGGCCATGGCGACCATGGACACCATCAAGCTGTTTGGCGCAGAACCAGCCAACTTCCTGGACGTGGGCGGCGGCGCCACCCCCGAGAAGGTCACCGAAGCCTTCAAGATCATGCTGAAGAACCCCAAGGTCGAGGCCATTCTGGTCAACATCTTTGGCGGCATCATGAAGTGCGACACCATTGCCACCGGTGTCATCACCGCCTGCAAGGCGACCAACCTGAATGTGCCGCTGGTGGTGCGCATGAAGGGCACCAACGAAGAGCTGGGCAAGAAGATGCTGAAAGACAGCGGCCTGCCGATCATTTCCGTGGACACCATGGCAGAAGCTGCACAAGCCGCTGTCAAGGCAGTAGCCAAGTAATTTGCCGGAGAGAACCGCGCTGCGCAAGGTTCTCTCCCCTACTGATTAGGAAAAAACATGTCGATCTACATCAATAAAGACACCAAGGTCATCACC
This sequence comes from Rhodoferax sp., assembly GCA_049655365.1. Lineage (GTDB taxonomy): Bacteria > Pseudomonadota > Gammaproteobacteria > Burkholderiales > Burkholderiaceae_C > Rhodoferax. The sequence goes on from JBASJO010000426.1 coordinate 1,031, forward strand.
CAGGGCATCACGGGCAAGACCGGCCAGTTCCACACTGAAAAGTGCCAGGAATACGCCAACGGCAAGAACTGCTTTGTCGCGGGTGTGAACCCCAAGAAGGCCGGCGAGTCGATCTTCAACATCCCGATCTACGCCTCGGTCAAGGAAGCAGCAAGCGAAACCGGCGCCACGGTCAGCGTCATTTACGTGCCACCGGCCGGTGCCGCTGCCGCCATCTGGGAAGCCGTCGAGGCTGACCTCGACCTGGCGATCTGCATCACCGAAGGCATCCCGGTGCGCGATATGCTCGAAGTGCGCAACCGCATGAAGGCGAAGGAAGCCGCTGGCGGCAAGAAAACCCTGCTGCTCGGTCCGAACTGCCCCGGCCTGATCACCCCCGATGAAATCAAGATCGGCATCATGCCCGGTCACATCCACCGCAAGGGTCGCATCGGTGTGGTCAGCCGCTCCGGCACGCTGACCTACGAAGCCGTGGCGCAGCTGACCGAAATCGGTCTGGGCCAGTCCAGCGCCGTGGGCATTGGTGGCGACCCCATCAACGGCCTGAAGCACATCGACGTGATGCAGGCTTTCAACGACGACCCGGACACCGACGCTGTCATCATGATCGGTGAAATCGGTGGCCCGGACGAAGCCGAAGCCGCGCGCTGGTGCAAGCTCAACATGAAGAAACCCATCGTCGGCTTCATCGCCGGTGTGACGGCTCCCGCGGGCAAACGGATGGGTCACGCCGGTGCCTTGATTTCCGGTGGTGCCGACACCGCAGAAGCCAAGCTCGCCGTGATGGAAGAATGTGGCTTCAAGGTCACACGCAATCCGTCAGAAATGGCCAAGCTGCTCAAGGCCATGCTATAAGCCTCCGTCAGTCCTTGAAACAAGGCTTGTGACCGGGGTCAATGCCCCGAGCCGGATTTCCTGAAGGACAATCCGGCTTTCCTGTTTCTGGGGCTGGTCGGAGTAATAATGAACCATGAACTACGCCTATCACGCACAAACTGACCCCGGCTTGACGCGTCCCAACAACGAAGACAGCTTTCTGTTTGACGAGAATTGTGGCGTCGCGGTGCTGGCCGACGGTATGGGCGGTTACAGCGCGGGTGAGGTTGCCAGCAGCATGGCCACAAGCTTGATTGCGTCAGAGTTGACCCGCTGGCTGTCCCGCAGCGAGTCTTCGAAGCACGCGGACGACCTCTGCCGCTTGTTGGCTCTCAGTGTTGACAAGGCCAACCGGGAAATCCTGCAGGCCGCCGTTGCCAACCCCAGCTTTAAGAGCATGGGCACCACGGTGGTGGCGGCTGTGTTTCTGGGTGAGCAACTGTTTTTGACCCATGTGGGCGATTCACGTTGCTACCGTTTGCGCGATGGCGTTTTGGAACAAATCACCAAGGACCATTCGATGCTGCAGGAGCAGGTGGACGCCGGCTTGATCACCCGCGCCCATGCCGCGCGTGCCCCGGGCCGCAACTTGCTGACTCGGGCGCTGGGCGTTGAATCCCGCTTGCCCCTTGAAGTCAAGATTCACCCGGTCGAAGCGGGCGATCTTTACCTGATGTGCTCTGACGGCTTGACCGACATGGTGGACGATGCCAGCATGGCCAGCCTGATGAGCGACACCACGGAGTTGGCCCAGCGCGCATCGGCCTTGATCCAGTTGGCCAATGCCAAAGGGGGCCGGGATAATGTGACCGTGATGTTGATTCATGCCCAGCAGGCGCCCGGTGTCCAGGGCCTGGCGCGGCCACAGTTGCCAACTTAATGACGAATCTTTGAAGGAGATTTTGTGCCGAAAATCACCATCAGACTTGACGGTGGCCTCATCAAGGAAGTCAGTCTTGTCAAAAAGCACACCACCTTGGGTCGGCGACCGTACAACGACGTCGTGCTGGAAAACCTGGCGGTCAGTGGACGGCACGCCCGCCTGATCCAGGAAGACCAGCAGGTCACGATCGAGGATATGGACAGCACCAACGGCACCTATGTGAATGGTCATGCGGTAAAAAGGCAGGTACTGCAAGACAACGACACCATTGAAATAGGTCACTTCAAAATCATTTTCTCAATCCAGTCGGCGGCCCTTGATGCGACGGTCGAGGCGGAGTCAAGCCCACCTTACGATGCCACCTGGCCGCAAGCTTTTCACGACATCGCCGAGCTGCCTGTCAATCGCCAGGGCCGTATCAAGGTGGTCTCAGGTTCGGCGGCAGGGCGAGAAATGGCCTTGACCAAGGAGGTGACCACCTTCGGTAAACCCGGTGTTGCCATTGCGGCCATCACCCGACGCGACGCCAATTATTATGTTCATCATGTCGAGGGCGCCCAGGTGCCCTTGCTCAATGGCACGGCTGTGGGACAGGCACCGGTCCTGTTGCGCACAGGTGACCAGATCGCCTTGAGCGGCACCGTGCTGCAGTTTTTGTCACCCTGATCAGCACAATGTTTGGTTGGTTCAAGGCCTTAATCAACAAGTTAAAGCCTGCAAAGCCGGTAAAGCCTGCAAAGGCTGCAAAGTCTGTGAAATCGCCAAGGCCTGAAAAATCTGAAAAGTCTGCGAATAAAGGAATCATGAACACCCTCACGCAACCGCCCGGCTCGGATCATGGCGTCATGACGCTGGATGCACTCTTTTATAAGCAGTTGCAGCAAGTGACCGCGCGCATCCATGAGACTGAAAACATTGAGCAAATCATGTTGGAGTCGAGCCAGGACATTTGCAAGTTGTTCAATGCGGACCGGTTGACGCTGTATGTGGTCAATGAGGAGCGCAATGCCATTGTTTCCAAGGTCAAGACGGGTCTCAACAGCAACCAGGAACTGAAGCTCCCCATCAGCCCGCAAAGCATTGCCGGCTATGTCGCCTTCAGTCATGAGGGGGTCAATCTGGCCGATGTCTACGATGACGAAGCCCTGAAACAGGTGCACCCGGACTTGAGCTTTCTGAAAGCGGTGGACCGGCGCACCGGTTACCGCACGCGTCAGATGCTGGTGGCCCCGATCCTGGAAGGCAAGACCCTTTACGGCGTGCTGCAGATCATCAACAACAAGAATGACCAGATGTTTGGCGATCTGGATGTGGAAGGTGCCACCCAGCTCTGCAAAACCCTGGCCATCGCCATCCGCCAGCGCATCCGCAAGCAGGAAGACAGCGTACGCCGCATGGTCACCAAGTACGACGACCTGGTCGCCAGTGGTGTCATGACCGCGGAAGAGTTGAAGCAATGCCTGACGGATGCCCGCGAACAGGGGCGTACCGTTGAGCAGCTGTTGCTCAACGACTACCAGGTGCGCCCGGTCCAGATCGGCCCGTCCCTGGCCAAATTTTTTGGCGTGCCCTACGAGCCGTTCAGCGAAGGCCGTATTCGCTCTGAAAACCTGCACGGCAAGCTCAAGCGGGAATTCATTTCCGAGCAGGGCTGGATCCCGCTGGAGGAATCACCCGACGGGCTGGTCATCATGTGCCTGGACCCCGAGACGGTGCGCAGCTCGCGCATCGTGGCTCAGGTGTATCCGCGCCTTGGCAAGTTTGCCTACCGGGTCACCACACACCATGAGTTCATGCAGACGCTGGGCCAGATCTTTGGCATCGAGGCCGAGAGCGGCAGCATCAACGACATGCTGGCCGACATGGACAGCTCGCCCATGGACGACGGCTCAAACGAAGACTCGCTGGAGTCTGCGGCAGCCGACAACGAACTGGTCAAATTTGTCAACAAGGTGATCCTGGACGCCTACCACCAGGGGGCGTCCGATATCCACATCGAGCCTATGCCCGGCAAGCTCAAGACGGGGGTGCGTTTTCGCATTGACGGTTCATTGCAGCCCTACATCGAGGTGCCGGCCCATTTTCGCCAGGCCATGGTGACGCGCCTGAAAATCATGTGCGACCTCGATATTTCAGAGCGCCGCAAGCCGCAGGACGGCAAGATCAAATTCAAGAAATACGGCCCGATCGACATTGAGCTGCGCGTCGCCACCATCCCTTCGGCCGGCGGCGTCGAAGACGTGGTGATGCGGATTCTGGCAGCCGGTGAACCCATTCCGCTGGACAAGCTGGGCCTGACACCGCACAACATGGAGCGCGTGCTGCGCACAGTTGAAAAACCCTATGGTTTGTTTTATGTGTGCGGCCCCACCGGTTCGGGAAAAACAACCACCCTGCATTCGATCCTGAAGCACCTCAACAAGCCGGAAACCAAGATCTGGACCGCCGAGGATCCGGTCGAAATCACCCAAAAAGGCCTGCGCCAGGTCCAGATCAACAAGAAAGCCGGTATTGATTTTGCGCTGGTCATGCGCGCCTTTTTGCGCGCTGACCCCGACATCATCATGGTGGGTGAATCGCGCGACCACGAAACCGTGGCCATGGGTGTGGAGGCCTCACTTACCGGCCACCTGGTGTTTTCCACTTTGCACACCAACTCGGCGCCCGAGTCCATCACGCGCTTGCTCGACATGGGCATGGACCCGTTCAATTTTGCCGATGCCCTGCTGGGCATTCTGGCGCAGCGCCTCGCCAAAAAATTGTGTGCTTGCAAGGAAGCCTATGTGCCCGACGCCGAAGAGCTGCACTTGTTCGCAGTGGAGTACGCCGAGGAGCTGCGGCATTCGGTGGTGTGGAAAGACGATTTCGATGCGCAGCTGACGCAACTCATCGCGCGCTGGAAAACCGAATTCGCCGACGGCGGTGAGCTCAAGTTTTACCGCCATGTGGGCTGCGACAAGTGCCATCAGACCGGCTACAAGGGCCGGGTTGGTCTGCACGAACTGCTGATCGCCGACGATGGCATCAAGAAGCTGATCCAGGAGCGTGCCCGGGTCGCTGAAATCTTCTCTGCCGCGGTCGAGGGCGGCATGCGCACCCTGAAGATGGACGGCATGGAGAAAGTCATGATGGGACTGACCGACCTGAAGATGGTGCGCTCGGTCTGCATCAAATAGCATTTCGTTCGGCATGACGAACCACGCCACCTGCCTGTGCTGCCAACGTCGACCGCTGTTGCAGGGCATGGCCGTGCTTTTGTTGTCGCCTGGCTTGGCAGCGGCGCGGGACGCTGGCCGCGAGGGTGTGGAGGTCGGCAGCAACTCGCTGTTCAGCCGCTTGGTGCCGGCCGAAACGGTTGAGCAGTCGGCCTCGCAACAGTATGCCGAGATGCTGCGACAGGCAGCGGCCCAAAACGCGCTGGGTGGCAAGAACCATCCCCAGGTCAGGCGCTTGCGTGCCATCGCGCAACGCATCATTCCCCACGCCATGGGCTGGAACCCGCGCGCCAGAGATTGGCGCTGGGAGGTGAACCTGATCGGCAGTCGCCAGATCAACGCGTTTTGCATGCCTGGCGGCAAGATTGCGTTTTACAGCGGCATCCTGGACCAGCTGAAACTGACCGATGACGAGGTCGCCACCGTCATGGGCCACGAGATCGCCCATGCGCTGCGCGAACACGCGCGCGCCCGCATGGCCAAAAACGCTGCCACCGGCATTGGTGCCAATTTACTCAGCAATGTGTTGGGTCTGGGGCAACTGGGCCAGACCGTGACCAGCTATGGCGCGCAGCTGCTCACGCTGCAATTCAGCCGCAGCGACGAATCCGATGCGGATCTGGTCGGCATGGAACTCGCCGCCCGCGCCGGCTTTGACCCCCGCGCCGGTGTCACGCTGTGGCAAAAAATGGCAACCGCCAGCCGGGGTGCGCCGCCGCAATGGCTGTCGACCCACCCGTCCGGCAACAGCCGCATTGCCGACATCCAGGCCAATTTGCCCAGGGTGCTGCCACTGTACGCGCGCAGTCAGAACAAATAGCGGTGATGACTTGGTTTGCATCGGGAATCAAAAGAGCCCGTGATTCCCTGGTTGGCCAGTCGGTGCCTAAGCAGATGATGAAATTTGTGGAATCTATGGCGGCGCGAATGTCGGTCAGCGCGGCTTGTAAGCCGTGACATCCATTTCAACCTTGGCATCAATCATCAAGCGGGATTCCACCGTGGACCGGGCAGGGCGATGTTCGCCAAAGCATTCCATGTAAACCCGGTTGAAGCTGCCGAAATCGCGCGCATCGTCCAGCCACACACTGACTTTCGCCACATCAGACAGGGTGCAGTCGGCCAGCGCCAGGGCCTGCTTCAGGCGCTCAAACACCTGGCGGGTCTGGGCTTCTATGCCACCCACGACGACTTGTCCCTGTTCGTCTGTGGGCACCTGACCCGAGACAAAGACAAAGTCGCCAGCGCGGGTCGCGGGTGACAGCGGACGTGCCAGACGATCAGAGGCCATTGGTGCCTGTCCCAACATTTCAACATTCGACATGAAACACTCCATTTGTAAAAAATTTACATAAACATAGGAAAAACACTGTTGACATTTTAAAAAATGCCATCTAGCATCAATAATTGTAATGTTATTACTTTAGGAGTCAATATGCAATTCGACCTGACGGGCCTCTCGAAGCCTACAGTTTTCGTGTCTTCTTCGACCAATCGTTTGGGCAGACGACGCTGGCTGGGCCTCTTGGCACTGACCGGCGCCTTGACCATGACGCTGGCCGGCACGGCCATCGCGGCACCTGCCAAAGGTGGCGCCGCCAACCTGGCCATGGTGGGCGAGCCGCAGGGCCTGGACCCCATGATCAGCACGGCTGATCTGGTCGGTACCATCATGCAGCACGTCTACGAGCCGCTGTATACCTTTGATGCCAACTGGGCCATCGCGCCCATGCTGGCCGAAAGCATGCCGGTGGTTTCCAAAGATGGTCTGAGCTACAGCATCACCCTGCGCAAAGGTGTGATGCTGCACAACGGCCGGGAATTGACAGCCGAGGACGCAGTGGCTTCGCTCAACCGTTGGATGGAGCTGTCTCCGCGCGGCAAGGCTGTCGGCAAGGAAGTCGCCTCGCTGACCACCAAGGGCACGCATGGCCTGGAGCTGAAACTCAAGACGCTGTATGCGCCCCTGCTCGCGCAACTGGCTTTGCCCAGTGGCATGGCCGTCATCATGGCCAAAGAGAGCATTGCACCGCAATTAAAAGACTTCATTGGCACCGGTCCCTATAAACTCAAGGAACGCAAGCCGGACCAGTACACGGTGCTGGTGCGCCATGACGCCTACAGCGCGCGCAAGGAAGCGCCGAGTGGTTACGCCGGACGACGTGAAGCACTGCTCGATGAGCTGCGTTTTGTGCCGGTTCCCAACGCCAATACCCGGGTCGAAGGCGCTTTATCGGGGCAATTCCATTACGCTGACCTGCTGCCGGTGGACGCCATTGGACGCGTGGAAAAGGCAGGTGCTTCTGTGGTCCCGATCGTGACCAAGAATTTTGGTTTCCCTTACATCGTCTTCAACACCAAAGAGGGCGTGCTGGCTTCGCAGGCCATGCGCCGTGCGGTTCAGGCTGCGTCCGGTCCGGGTGAAATGTTGGCCGGCGGTTTTGGTGACAACCGCTTCTTTGTGGTGGAGCCGAACTTCTTCCCCAAGGGCACGCCCTACTACTCAGCGGCCGGCACCGAGCTGTACAACCAGCGCAACCCGATTGTGGGCAAGGAACTTGCAGCCAAGGCGGGTTACACCGGTCAGCCGATCCGCATCATGGCCAGCCGTCAATATGAGTTCCACTACAACATGGCGCTGGTGATGGCAGAGCAGCTCAAGAAAGCCGGTTTCAAGACCGATTTGCAGGTGGTTGATTGGGCCACCCTGGTGCAGCGCCGCAACGACTCCAAGCTCTGGGACGTGTACTTCACACATTCCGGCCTGTTCCCGGAGCCCATGCTGTCGCCGCCGCAACTCGGTGACGGCGCGCCAGGCTGGTGGGACACACCCGCCAAAAAGGCCACTCTGGCGGCCTTTAACCAGGAAACCAACCTGAGCAAACGTGGCCCGTTGTGGGGCAAGGTGCAGCAAACCGTGTACGACGAAGTGCCCTTCATTGAAGTCGGCAAGTTCAACGCCTTGTCAGTTCGCTCGGCCAAGCTGGAGGGCTACACCCCGTCGACCTGGCCGTTCTTCTGGAACACCGGCCTGAGCAAATAAGCGGCAACACAGACCATGCGGTTCTTGCTTAATCGGTTGGCTGGCGCCGCCATGGTTCTGGTGATTGTGGCGGTGCTGGTTTTCCTGTTGACGCGCCTGGCGTCGGGTGACCCGATGGCGCTGATGCTGGGGGACCAGGCGACGGTCGAGGACGTCGCCAAGGCCCGCACCCAGTATGGCCTGGACAAGCCGCTGCCGACGCAGTTTGTGTTGTGGGTGGGGGAGTTGATGCAGGGTAACCTGGGCCAGTCCATTTTCCTGCAGCGGCCAGTGGCGCAAGCCCTGATGGAGCGCGCCGAGCCCACGTTGTTTCTGGCCTTCTTTGCGGTTGCCATTGCAGCGGCGATTGGCGTGCCATGCGGCATGGCAGCTGCCATTTGGCGCGGCAGCCACACCGACCAGTGGTTGAGTGGTATGGCCATGCTCGGGGCCAGCATTC
>JBASJO010000427.1:0-14554 GCA_049655365.1 Rhodoferax sp.
TGACCGGCCAGCCCAATGCCATGGGCGGGCGCGAGGTGGGCGGCATGGCCAATCTGCTCAGCGGCCACCGCGACCTGAGCAAGGCAGCAGACCGTGCCGAAGTCGCCGCCTTCTGGGGCGTGCCCAGTGTGCCGCATCAGCCCGGAAAAACGGCCGTCGAGCTGTTCCAGGCGGCAGCTGACGGTGAAATCAAGGCCCTGTGGATTGCCTGCACCAACCCGGCACAATCCATGCCCCACCAGGCGCTGGTGCGCCGTGCTTTGGCGCGCGCCGAATTTGTCGTGGTGCAGGAAGCCTATGCCGGTACCGCCACCTGTGCCTATGCCGACCTGCTGCTGCCGGCCAGCACCTGGGGTGAAAAAGAAGGCACGGTGACCAACAGCGAACGCCGCATCAGCCGGGTGCGTGCCGCAGTGGCACCGGTGGGCGAGTCGCGCCACGACTGGCAGATTGCCACCGACTTTGCCCAGCGGCTTGAAGTGCTGCTCAAGCCGCAACGCACCCCCACCCCGGCGGGCCTGACCCCCCTCTTCCCCTGCACCACGCCCGAGGCCATCTGGCTGGAGCACCGTGCATTGACGCGCGGCCGCGACCTCGACATCAGCGGCATGAGTTATGCCCTGCTGGAACAAGCCCCCCAGCAATGGCCCATGCCCGAGGGCCAAACCCAGGGCCGGGCGCGGCTGTATGAAGACGGCGTTTTCCCCACCGCTGACGGCAAGGCACGTTTCATCAGCGTGGCCTACCAACCCGTGGCCGAGCCGCGTAGCGCGCGTTACCCGTTTTCGCTCACCACCGGCCGCCTGCGCGACCAGTGGCACGGCATGAGCCGCACCGGCACGCTAGGCCAATTGTTCGGCCATGTCAGCGAGCCCTGCTTGCAACTGCACCCGCAAGACATGGCGCAGCGCCAGCTCAAGGACGGTGACCTGGTCCACCTCACCAGCGCATGCGGCTCGGTGCTGGTGCCGGCCCAGGCCAGCCACGAGATCGGCTTGAACCAGGCCTTCATGGCCATGCACTGGGGCGAGGAATTCCTGAGCGGCCAAAGCGCCCAGGGTGAACGCCTGGCCGGGGTCAATGCGCTGACCAGCGGCGTTATTTGTCCGGATTCAAAACAACCCGAGTTCAAACATACGCCCGTCAAAATCCTCAAAGCCGAACTGCCCTGGCAGCTGCTGGCCGTGGCTTGGTTGCCGGATTCGCACGGCATCGCCGCCCGGCGTGCACTGCAAAACCTGATGGCGCAATTTGACTTTGCCACCTGTGTGCCATTTTCAAGTCCATCCAACAGCGGCCAGGGTGTGCGTAACGGTGTGCTGTTTCGCGCCGCACGCCATGCCGCACCGGCGCAGGGCCTGCTGGAGCAGATTGAACAACTCTTGCAGCTCCAGGGACCGGATGCACTGCGCTACTCCGACCCCAAGCGCGGCCAGCAGCGGGTGGCCCGGCTGGTCGAGACCGACACCCAAACCGTACTGGAAGGTTTCATGTTGGCCGGCGACACCCGCGCCCACAGCTGGATCACCACCTTGCTCAAGGATGCCCTGCCGGCGCATTCCTATGGCCGGGCGCTGCTGATCCCGGGTGCCACACCGCCGGTGCCGGTCGTGTCGCGTGGGCAGCAAGTGTGCGCCTGCTTCAACGTGACCGATCTCGCCATTGCCGAACATCTGGCACATAACAGCAATGCAGCGCCAGCACAGCGTCTGGCCACACTGCAAGGCAGCCTCAAATGCGGCACCAACTGCGGCTCATGCCTGCCGCAGTTGCAACGCATGCTTGCAAAATATGCCTGGGCATTGACGCACTGAAAGCGTTTCACCTTACGTCATGGGTAAGGTCGTCGTTGCGAACGCAGTGAAGCAATCCATGACTTCTGAATACATGGATCGCCACGCTTTAGCCTGTCCTGAGCCAGTCGAAGGGCTCGCGATGACGGTGCAACGGTCAGGTGGGGTCTGGGACTAACTCTATTGACAAAACTTTCAGCCTTCAAATACACTACCTATAGCTATAAAAATAGCTGTAAACACTATCTATAGCGTTTATTTATTTTTATTTAGTCTTTCATTTTTGTTCTGGATCAACGAAACTGCGAGCTCAGCCCACTACGATGGCGACTCGTTTTTCAGGAAAGAAAGCATGACACAGCACACCACCACCCCCAATTTGACCGCCTTGCAGGTTCAGCCCATCAGCATCGAAGTGCTGATCGAGAAATACAGCAAAGGCACCGAAAAAAGCATTGCCGACGTCAACCAGCGTGTGGCGCGCGCACTGGCCAAGGTCGAAGCACCCGAACAGCAAGCCCACTGGGAGGCCCGCTTCCTTGACACGCTGGAAGCTGGCTTTTTACCGGCTGGGCGCATCCAGTCGGCGGCCGGCACTGACCTGGCAGCCACCCTCATCAACTGTTTTGTGCAACCCGTGGGCGACTCGATTGCGCACGTTGAAGACGGTCACCCCGGCATCTACACCGCACTGACCGAGGCCGCTGAAACCATGCGCCGTGGTGGCGGTGTGGGTTACGATTTTTCCCGCATCCGTCCACGTGGCGCCTGGGTTGGCAGCACCCAAAGCAGCGCCTCCGGACCAGTGAGCTACATGCGCGTCTTTGACCGCTCCTGTGAAACAGTCGAGTCGGCCGGCGCCCGGCGCGGTGCCCAGATGGGCGTGCTGCGCTGCGACCACCCCGACATCGAGGAATTCATCCACGCCAAGGACCAGGGCGACCTGAAGAACTTCAACATCTCGGTGGGTGTGTCTGATGAATTCATGAACGCCGTGCAGGCCGATGGCGACTTTTGCCTGGTGCACAAGGCCGAGCCCGGCGCCGCACAAAAAGAGGCCGGGTCCTACCACGACGAGGACAAAGGGGTCTGGGTCTACCGCAAGCTCAAGGCCCGCGTGCTGTGGGACCAGATCATGCGTTCCACCTACGATCACGCCGAGCCCGGCGTGTTGTTTCTGGACCAGATGAACCGCGACAACAACCTGTCGTATTGCGAAACCATCGCCAGCACCAACCCCTGCGCCGAGCAACCGCTGCCGCCTTATGGCTGCTGCTGCCTGGGTTCGATCGACCTGACCCGTTTTATCAGCGAGCCATTCACTGAATCAGCCAGTTTTGACCGCAAGGCCTTCGCCGAAGTTGCCAAAGTGGCCGTGCGCATGCTTGACAACGTGCTCGACGCCACCGTCTGGCCACTGCCGCAGCAACAGCAGGAGGCGGCGTCCAAACGCCGTGTCGGCCTGGGCTTTACCGGTCTCGGCGATGCGCTCATCATGCTCAACCTGCGCTACGACACCCAAGCCGCGCGCGACATGGCGCGGCATATTTCCGAACTCATGCGTGACACTGCCTACCAGGCTTCCAACGAGCTGGCGCAGGAGCGCGGTGCCTTTCCGCTGTTCAACGCCGACCTCTACCTGAGCGGGCAGACCTTTGCGTCACGCTTGCCTGCTGATCTGAAAAAGCGCATTCACAAACACGGTCTGCGCAATTCACACCTGCTGTCGATTGCGCCCACCGGTACCATCAGCCTGGCTTTTGCCGACAACGCCAGCAATGGCATCGAGCCCGCATTCAGCTGGACCTACAACCGCAAAAAACGCATGCCTGACGGCGGCTTCAAGGAATATGCGGTGGAAGACCACGCCTGGCGCCTGTACCGGCACCTGTTTGGCGCCGATGCGCCCCTGACCGACGCCTTTGTCACGGCGCTGGAGATGAGTGCGCAGGCCCACGAAGAAATGGTGGCAGCAGTGGCCCCCTTCATCGACACGGCTATCTCCAAAACCGTCAACGTGCCGGCCGACTACCCCTATGAAGATTTCCAGGGCCTGTACACCCAGGCCTGGCAGTCCGGGCTCAAGGGCCTGGCCACCTACCGGCCCAATTCGGTGCTGGGCTCGGTGCTGAGCGTGACGCCCTCCAACCCTGCGCCCAGTGGCGCCAAGCCCCTGCAGATCGATGGCGCCAACCAGCGCCTGTTGCTGGACCGCCTGCCGGCGCCTGTGCTGTCTTCCCTGCGCTGGCCCGGTCGGCCAGACCTGCCGGGCGGCAACCCGGCCTGGACCTTCATGGTGCACCACCCGTTTGGCGACTTTGCCCTGTTCATTGGTGAGCTCTCGCTGGTGGAAGGTGGTGCACCACAGCCTTTTGAAGTGTGGGTCAACGGTGCCGAGCAGCCGCGCGGCCTGGGCGCCCTGGCCAAGACGCTGTCGATGGACTTGCGCGCCAACGACCCCGCCTGGTTGCAGCTCAAGCTCGACGCCTTGGCCACGGTCAGTGAAGAGCATGCCTTCGAGATGCCGTTCCCGCCCCACGGTGAAAAACGCCTGTTCCCCGGCGTGGTCGCCGCCACCGCCGCAGTGATCCGCTGGCGCTGCGAGCAGATCGCCGCCCAATCGGCGCAAAAATCAACCAAACAAGCGCCGCTGCCGACGCCGGTGATCGATGCCATGTTCAGCCGCAACGAACCCATCACGGGGCCGTCCGGCACGCTGGCCTGGGCCGTCGACGTCAACAACCCGGCCACCAGCGAAGACTTCACCGTGACCCTCAAGGAAGTCAACCTGGCCGGCCCCGACGGCAACATGGTGACACGGCCTTGCGCGGTGGGCTTCAGCGGCAACTACCCGAAAGCCATGGACGGCCTGGCGCGCCTGTTGTCGCTCGACATGCGGGTGATCGACCCGGCCTGGATCGGCATGAAACTGCGCAAGCTGCTCAATTACGCTGAACCGCTGGGTCACTTCATGGCCTTTGTGCCGGGCCTGCCCAACGGTGAAAAACGCCAGCAGACCTGGCCATCGACCGTGGCCTACATTGCCCGCCTGATCATCCACCGCTATGCGATGCTGGGCATCCTGAATGAAGAGGGTTACCCGCTGCGCGACATGGGCGTGCTCGACACGCCAGAAGCGCGCGAAGCCAGCAAGACCATGGCCGGCAAAACCTGCCCCGAGTGCGGCAACCCCACCGTGATCCACAAGGACGGCTGCGACTTCTGCACCGCCTGCGGCTATGTGGGGCAATGCGGCTGATTATTTGGCGTCGCGCACCACCAGCACCGGAAGCTTGGTGTGCGACAGCACGGCCTGAGCCACGCTGCCAAGCACCAGTTTCTCCAGTGCATTGCGGCCGTGTGAGCCCATCACGATCAGGTCGGCCTGCAATGACTCACCCGCCTCGACAATGCCGCGCCACGCGGTGTGGGCCTCGACCACCGAGGTGTCGACGTTCAGACCGGCATCGGCAAAAGACTGCTTGGCCAATTTGACCGATTCATTGGCCTCGGCCGTGGCGGCGCTCAAGTACTCGGCCTGACCATAGGCAAAGTCGGTGCCCACGCCAGTAAACGGATACGGGTCAATCACATAGATCACCGTGACCTGACTGCCAAACGCCTTGGCCAGTGCGGTCGCCTTGTCAACAGCCATTTGTGCTGTCTTTGAACCGTCAACCGGGACCAGAATATGTTTGAACATGACTTGCTCCTTAGAAAAAAATTACCAGCGCATTTTGAACCAGATCGTTGAGCTCGGCCTGATAAAACGCATGAAATCAATCAAATGTCTTCCGGCACCATCTTGATCGAACCGCAAGGGCATTCCGAGACACAAATGCCACAGCCTTTGCAGTAGTCGTAATTGAACTCAAAGCCTTTGCCGGGGCCGAGCTTGATGACCGCGTTGTCTGGGCACACGCCGTAGCAGTTGTCACATTCAAAACAATTGCCGCAGGACAGGCAGCGCCTGGCTTCAAACAACGCGTTGCTTTCATCTAGGCCGCCCTGCACTTCTTCAAAGGTGGATTGGCGCCGGATGATGTCGAGGATGGGCCGTACCGTTTTGGGCGCGTCGCTGTAGTACCAGGTGTTGAGCAAATCGAAGCTGGCCACTTCAGTTTTTGGCGCTGGCACATAGGCCGTACCGCGCAACCAGGCATCGATGTTGCGCGCCGCTTTTTTGCCGTGCCCAATGGCCACCGTCACGTTGCGTTCTGCCGGCACCATGTCACCGCCGGCGAAAATACCGTCATGCCCCGTCATCATCTGGGCATTGACCTGCACCACGCCATCTTGCACCGCCATGCCCGGCACGCCTTCAATCAAGGACAAGTCCACATCCTGGCCCAGCGCCAGCACCACCGAGTCGGCGTCCAGCGTCTCGAACTCGCCGGTCGGCTGCGGAAAGCCTTTGTCATCGAGCGCCATTTTTTCGACCGTGATGGACGACTCGCCGGCCTGCTTGATGGTGGACAGCCACTTGATCATGACCCCCTCTTGCAACGCTTCTTCGACCTCAAAGTCATGCGCGGGCATCTTGTCGCGGTTGCGGCGGTAAACAATGATGGATTCGGTCGCGCCCAGACGTTTCGCGGTACGGGCCACGTCAATGGCCGTATTGCCGCCGCCGTACACCACCACACGTCGGCCCAGCAAGGGCTTGTCTTCGCCCTCCATGGAGCGCAGCACCGACACCGCGTCCAGCACCTTGGCGGAATCGCCCGCCGGAATGTAGGCACGTTTGGCAATGTGCGCGCCCACGGCCAGAAACACAGCGTCAAAACCGCCAGACTCTTTGGCTTCGAGCACGTTGGACACCTTGGTGTTGTACTCAATACGCACACCCATATCCACAATGCGTTGCACCTCGGCATCAAGCACTTGGCGCGGCAAGCGGTATTGCGGAATGCCAAAGCGCATCATGCCGCCCGGCAGCGGCCCGGCCTCGATCACGGTGACCGCATGGCCCAACCGTGCCAGCTGGTAGGCCGCCGACAAGCCCGAAGGCCCGGCGCCGACCACCATCACTTTTTTTCCGGAACTGGCCGCCGGCTGAGGCAACTTCCAGCCCTGGGCGATGGCTTCATCACCCAAAAAGTGTTCGACCGAATTGATGCCCACCGGCGAATCGAGTTGGCCCCGGTTACATGAACCTTCGCAAGTGTGGTAACAGACGCGCCCCATGATGGCCGGAAACGGGTTGTCTTCCACCAGCGTGCGCCAGGCTTCCTGGTAATTGCCCGACTCGGCATGGAACAGCCAGCCCTGGATGTTTTCACCAGCGGGGCATTGGTGGTTGCACGGTGGTTTGCGGCTCAAATACACAGGGCGCTCGGTGCGCCAGGAACCGGTATGGTTGGCCAGCGAACTGCCGACATCGAGTGTGATGGCAAATGGTTTTTGCATGGTCATTCCCCTAACAAACCAAAACGGCGAATATTGCGGTCGGCGCGCGCCTGCAAGCGCGCCAAAGTGGCCACATCGGGCTTTTTGCCAAACAGGTGGGCAAAACGCTTTTGCGGCTTCAGGTAGTCTTCGACCGGGACCTGGCGACGAATTTTCAGCACGCCGGTGACCTCGCCGCGCTCGGCTTCGAACACCGGAAAGACCCCGCTCTCCACCGCCAGTCTTGAGAGCTTGATGGTGTCGTGCGACGCGGCGCCCCAACCCAGCGGACAAGGCACAAAAATGTGGATGTAGCGCGCACCACGGAACGACATGGCCTTGGTGACCTTGTATTCAAGATCGTGCAAATCTGCCACGGTGGCCGTGGCCACGTAGGGAATTTCGTGCGCCATGGCGATTTGCGGCACATTCTTGCCCTGGCCAAATTCATTGCCCGGATGCTGCCCCACGGCCATGGTGGTGGCCGTGCGCGCCGCCGGCGGCGTGGCGCTGGAGCGCTGCACGCCGGTGTTCATATAGGCCTCGTTGTCGTAACAGATGTAGAGCACGTCGTCGTTGCGCTCGAACATGCCCGACAGGCAACCAAAGCCGATGTCGGTGGTGCCACCGTCGCCGCCTTGCGCCACCACCCGCACGTCGGTCCGGCCCTTGGCTTTCATGGCGGCGGCAATGCCGGTGGCCACCGCTGCCGTGTTGCCGAACAGCGAATGGATCCAGGGCATTTGCCATGAGGTTTCTGGATAAGGTGTGGAAAACACCTCCAGGCAACCCGTGGCGTTGGCCGCGATCAACTGACCGTTGGTGGCCGCCATGGCGGCATCAATGGCATAACGCGCGCCCAGCGCTTCACCGCAGC
Organism: Rhodoferax sp.; assembly: GCA_049655365.1. GTDB lineage: Bacteria > Pseudomonadota > Gammaproteobacteria > Burkholderiales > Burkholderiaceae_C > Rhodoferax. The sequence continues at coordinate 8,059 of JBASJO010000427.1, forward strand.
CCTGGCAGGCACGGTGGCCGGAGTTGAGCGAATTGCTGCGGGCCGCACCCGACTGCACGCTGCGTTGCTCGGGAGCGAGCAGGCGGTTGCCTACAGTGAACGTGCCGGTTTGGTAAAACTTGACCAATGACTGTTCCATGATGATTCTTTCGGTTCGGTTGGACATCAGGCGCCAGGTGCCGACGCCGTGCCCATGTCGCGCAGGATGCCCTCGGCGATCGGGCCGGAACGGCGCTGCGATTTTTCGCGTTCCAGCACCCGGTTGACCACCGCCCAGTCCAGGTCCAGAAAGGTCAACAATTCCAGCTTGTCGGCAATGGCGTCGATCAACAATTGATGCACCGAGGCTTTGGTGATGGGGCGCCCACCCAGACCAGCCACCACGGTCAGCACCGGCTGCGGGCGGTTGCGCACGGCACTGCGCACATCGCGCGAGACAATGCCGCCAATACCCACGGCAAAACATTTCTCGATGACCACAATGCGCTTGGCATGGGCCGTGGCATCGCGGATGGCCGAAATCGGGAAAGGCCGGTACGAGGTGATGCCCAGCACACCCACCTTGACGCCCTCGGCGCGCAGGTCGTCCACGGTGTCCTTGATGGTGCCCAGGACTGAGCCCAGCGCAATCACAATGGTGTCGGCGTCCTCGGTTTGGTAGGTCTTGATCAGGCCACCCGAGTCGCGGCCAAATTCCTGTTTGAACTCGGCGGCAATCTGCGGAATCAGGTCAAGTGCCTGCATCTGCTTGGCATGGGCCAGGTAACGCACCTCGGTAAAGGCCTCGGGGCCGACCATGGCACCAATGGTGACCGGGTCGTTGGGGTCGAGCACCTGGCGCGGCTCGTAGGGCGGCAAAAACTTGTCCACCTGTTCCTGGCTGGGCATGTCCACCCGCTCGTAGGCGTGGGTCAGGATGAAACCGTCCATGCACACCATCACCGGCAGCGACAGTTCCTCGGCAATCTTGAAAGCCTGAATGTGCAGATCCAGTGCCTCCTGGTTGGTCTCGGCAAAGATCTGCAGCCAGCCGGCATCGCGCATCGACATGCTGTCGGTGTGGTCGTTCCAGATGTTGATGGGCGCGCCAATGGCGCGGTTGGCCACCGTCATGACAATCGGCAGCCCCAGGCCCGACGCGTTGTAAACCGCCTCGGCCATGAACAGCAAACCCTGGCTGGCCGTGGCCGTGTAAGAGCGTGCGCCAGCAGCCGAGGCACCGATGGCCACACTCAGGGCGGCAAACTCGGACTCGACATTGACAAACTCGCAGGACGTCAGGTCGCCCGACTTCACCATCTGCCCCAGGCCTTCGACGATGTGGGTTTGCGGCGAAATGGGGTAAGCACAAATCACTTCGGGGCGGCTCAGCGCCACGGCTTTGGCTACGGCATGCGAGCCTTCGCATTGTTCAAGCATGGTGTGTCTCCTGGGCATTCTGTTGCATCACGGTGTTGTAAGCCTGTTCTGCGGCTGCCTTGTTGCCCAACGCAACCGCACCCTTGAATTTTTGATCAATGGCGCCTTGCACGGCTTCGAGTGAAATCAATCCACACAGGGCGGCAAAGGCCCCCAGCAAGGGCACATTGGGCACGGCGCGCCCGACATGATTCATGGCCAGTTCGGACGCAGGCACCGTCAGCAGGCGTTCCGGCTTGAAGTCCTTGACGAACTCGCCCAAACCCAGCTCGGCAAAGCTGCGCGTGGTATTGATGAGGATGTAGCCGTCTTTTTTGAGACCGCTGAAGACGTCGACCTGGTGCAGCAGGGTCGGGTCCTGGATGATGATGGCATCGGGTTGCATGATGGGTTCGCGCAGCCGGATTTCCTTGTCATCCATGCGGCAAAACGCCACCACGGGAGCACCCGTGCGCTCGGAGCCAAAACTGGGGAAGGCCTGCGCATGCCGGCCCCCCTGAAACGCAGCGATGGACATCATCTCTGCACCCGTGACGACCCCTTGGCCGCCACGTCCGTGAATACGAACCTGAAACATGTGGTCTCCTCATATGTTGGCGGCTCAAACAGGCGAAGTGTCTGCGGCCTTTGTTCAACAGGCCCGATGATGATACGACGACGTGCCGGACAGTTGATTTGGATCAAACTCTTCTGCGATAAGGAAACCAATTTCACATCGCAGAATTCTGATTTTTGTCAAGGTGAAAAAATGGCTGCTTGGGTATGATGAAACCTTTAAAGGAATTTATCGATGCCCGCGTTGCAATGGTCCGACTCACTGGCGCTTGGCTTGCCCGAGATGGACACCACCCACCAGGAATTTGTGGCGCTGCTGGCGCAGGTCGTCCATGCCCCGGACGACGCCTTGCTACCGCTGTGGCGCGACTTGGTGGCGCACACCGACGATCACTTTGCACGCGAAGACCGCTGGATGCAAAGCACGGGTTTCGCCGCCAGCAACTGCCACACCAGCCAGCACAGGGTAGTGCTTCAAGTGCTGCGCGAAGGCGACAAACGCGGCAGCGCCGGCGAGCTGGCCGTGGTACGGCAAATGGCCGATGAACTGGGCACCTGGTTTCCCATGCATGCCAAGGCCATGGACGCCGCGCTGGCGCTGCACTTGCGCAATGTCGGCTTCGACCCGGCCACGGGCCAGGTGACCGTGCCACAAGCCCTGCCAAGCGAGGTCATTCAGGGCTGTGGCGGTTCGAACTGCTCGAGCAATGATGCGCCGACAAAAGAAGACGCAGTCAGCGAATGAAACGCCGCTTCAGTCCAGACATTTAGCGGCAGCAGTGCACCATCATGCCTGTCAGTACAACGCCGCAAAGCGTTCAACCTGACGGGTCGGGCCAGCAACAATCAGATGGTCTCCGGGCTTGATCTCGGTCTCGGGTTTAGCATAGATGAAGTCCTCATGCCGGCGCTTGATGCCCACCACGGTGATGCCGTGGCGTTTGCGTACATCTGACTGTGCCAGCGTTTTTGTGTGCGTTTCCATCGGCGAGCGCGTCTTGGCGATCGCAAAACCGTCATCAAACTCGATGAAGTCAATCATCTTGCCTGTGACCAGGTGCGCGACGCGTTCACCCATGTCGGTTTCCGGATAAACCACATGGTGCGCCCCCACACGTTCGGCAATGCGCCCGTGCTGCGGGTTATTGGCCTTGGCCCAGATGTCTTTCAAGCCCAATTGACTCAAATTCAACACCGTGAGCACGCTGGCCTCCAGATCACCGCCAATGCTCACCACCGCATGGGCGAAGTCCTGTACCCCAAGCTGACGCAGGGTTTCGATGTCGGTCGAATCCGCCTGAACCACGTGGGGCAAAACGCCCGCGAGGGTTTGCACCATCTCTGCGTTGCTCTCAATGGCCAGCACATCGTGTCCGAGTTCTACCAGCGATGTGGCGACACCGGTGCCAAATCGGCCCAGGCCGATCACCACCACGCTGCCGCCGAGCGTTTTAACGTGTTTATCCAACAATGGGTTTCTCCTCAGGGTAACGGTAATTGCGCCGCGACTGGTTGGTGGCAATGGCCACCGCCAGGGTCACCACACCAACGCGCCCGATAAACATCAAGGCGATCAATATGAATTGTGCGCCTGGCGCCAGCTCGGCCGTGATGCCGGTGGACAGCCCCACGGTGGCAAACGCGGAAATGACCTCGAACAGCACCTTTTCGTAGGGCAGCGTCGTCATAGGCAAAATCAGCAGCATCGCCAACGTAATCGTCGCCGAGCCCAGCGCCACCACCGTCAATGCCTGGCGCTGCACGGGTTCGGCCATGCGCCGCCCCCGGAACTCCACATCGGGGTTGCCACGAATTTCACTCCAGACCACCAGCACCAGCACAAAAAATGTGGTGACCTTGATGCCACCCGCCGTGCCTGCACTGCCACCACCGATGAACATCAGGGCGAAATGCAGCGCCAGTGATTCATTGGTCAGGCCGCCGATGTCTACTGCATTGAAACCAGCGGTACGGGCGGATACCGATGTAAACATGGCCGCCAGCCCTTTGGTCGCCCAGGCCATCGGGCCAAGCGTCTTGGGGTTGTCCATTTCCGTCAGGAAAATGACCAGCGCGCCGCCCAGAATCAGGGCAATTGAGCCCCAAATGGTCAGTACGGCGTGCATCGACCATTTCGGCTTGCGCTGCCCGCGCTCCACCATCAATTCCTGCAGTACCGGAAAGCCAAGACCGCCAATGATGATGGCCAGCATCAGCGGCACCAGCACATAAGCATCGCCAACAAAACGCATCACACTGTCGCTCCAGGTAGAGAAACCGGCATTGTTGAAGGCCGACACCGAGTGAAACAAGCCATGCCAGAGGGCCTCGGTCCAAGGCATGCCATACGCCAGTCCAAAACGTAGCGTCAAGACAGCAGCCAAGGCCAGCTCTGTCACCACCGTGACCCAGAACACCACTTTCGCCACGCTCTTGACGTCGCCCAAGGCCAGCGAGTGGGTTTCAGCCTGCAGCAAACGCTGGGTCCGCAGCCGTATCGACCCGCTGACCAGCAGACCCATCAGGGTGGCTGATGTCATCATGCCAAAACCACCCAGCTGAAACAACGCCATGATGATTCCCTGCCCTGTGCTGCTCCAGTAAGTACCGGTGTCCACCACAACCAGCCCGGTCACGCACACAGCGGAGGTGGACGTGAACAGGGCTGTCAAAAATGGCGTTACTTCACCTTTGGCATGGGACAGCGGCAGCATCAGCAAGCCGGTTCCCAGCAAGATCACCGTCAAAAATGCCAGCACCAGGATGGTGGAAGAATGCAGGGTGTCGATCTTCAAACCATTGCCCTAATCAGATTGACTTCAGGAACCATCGAAAAACTCAAAAACGGAATGCGCTCGTTAACGACCGCGACTCGCGGACGAGGGGCATTGTGCCTCATTGCTTACCAAGTGTGGTTCGCCCCCAGGAACGGTGTCACTACAGGCAAATCTTCACAAGTGGATCAATCCAGCAGCGCGGCATACACCAGATCGCGAAACAGCATGCGGTAGTACTCGCGCTGGTTCGGCGCCTGCAGCATCAGGATGCCAAACAGGTCCAGCGCCGGGTCGACAAAAAATGTGGTGCCAGCCAGCCCGCCCCAAAAATAGGTGCCAACCGATCCCGGCACCGGCGCCACACCGAGGTGTTTGCGCACGGCAAAGCCCAAGCCAAAGCCGTGCCCGGCAGGCAGCAGTGAGCGGGATCCCGCGCTGAACACCGGTATGTCTCCCAGATGGTCGGTGGTCATGAAGTCCACCGTGCGCGGGCCCAGCAGGCGCACGCCGGCGAGCTCGCCGCGGTTCAGCATGAACTGCAAAAAACGGGCGTAGTCCATGGCCGTGGACGCCAAACCCCCGCCACCGGAGGCCAGTGCTGCATCAGCGCGGACATCAATCACGCGCATTTGCACGCCGCCATCGGGGTCGCGTGCGAAAGGCTCGGCAATCAGCTCGTGGTGTTGCTCGGCCACCGCAAAAGCGGTATGGTGCATGCCCAGCGGCTCGAAAATGCGTTCGCCCAAAAAGGCTTGCAGCGTCTGCCCCGAAATCACCTCGATGACCCGCCCGAGCACGTCGGTGGCACGGCTGTACTCGAAAGCACTACCGGGCTCAAAAACCAGCGGCAGGGCCGCCAGTTGTTGGGTGAATTCAGCCAGACTGCGTTCGCGTGAACCAATGCGCAACTGGCTGTACTGGCGCTGCACCGGGCTGCTACCCAAAAACTCATAAGTCATGCCCGCGGTGTGGCGCAGCAGGTCATGCACCGTGGCAGAACGCCCGACCGGCTGCAATTGCACCGCGCCCGCCTCCAGCGTGGCCACCTGCTGCGCTGCAAACTCCGGCAAGAACTTGGCCACCGGGTCGCTCAGCAGCAGCCGGCCCTCCTCCATCAGCATCATGATCGCCACCGAGACAATCGGCTTGGTCATGGAATAAATGCGAAAGTGGGCGTCAGTCGTCATGGCCACGCCGGTGGCCGGGTTGAGCTGGCCCACACTGTCAAACAAGGCCACCTGGCCATGCCGCGCCACCACCGCCACCGCACCGGGCAGGCGTTTTTTGGCTGTCTCGCCTTGCAGGACCTCCATCAGCCGCTGCAATCGCTGCGGGCTCAGGCCCACCTTCTCCGGGGCTACCATCGTCAAAGTCATCACATCTCCCGTATTTAAATAAAAGTCCTCACGCCACGGGCTCGTCATGCGCATAGGCCGACAGGCGGGCACCGCAATGGCGACAAAAGTTGGCATCGGGCATGTGGCCCTCGGTCAAACATTCCTGGCAGGTGCGGGTGGTGGTGGGCGCATTGCGCGCATAGGCCATCTCGGCGGTGACAATGCCGGTGGGCACCGCCAGCGTGCCCCAACCAAGCAACATCATGGCCGAAGCAATCAGCCGGCCAAAATCTGTATGAGGGGTGATGTCGCCAAAACCCACCGTGGACATGGTGGTAATGGCCCAATACACCGAGATGGGAATACTGGTAAAGCCGTTGTCGGGGCCTTCGACCACATACATCAAGG
>JBASJO010000428.1:0-29316 GCA_049655365.1 Rhodoferax sp.
GCACGCCGGGCGCCAACTGGGCATCGAGCAGCACGGCAACATATTTGGTTTGCGGCACGTTCTTGAGCTTGGCCTGCAGGTGGCCGATTTGCGCGTTGAACATCTCGTACATGCCGACGCCGCTGGCAGCCGCCACAGCCAGGATCACCAAACAGATGATGGTCGCCAGGCGCCAGCCGGTGGTGTAAGGAGGAATGATCTCGGGGGTTTCAGGTGTCGTCATGTGTTTAGCCCAGTCGGGCCCGGTGTCTGGCGATTTGTGCGCGCACCTGGTTCGGCGCGGTGCCGCCCAGAATGTCACGGGCGTTGAGCGAGCCGCGCAGGCTCAAGACCTGGTACACGTCTTTCTCGATGCTCGCATTAAAACCCTGCAGCACCGCCAGCGGCAGTTCCGACAGGTCCACCTGGTGCGTGACGGCGGCCTTGACCGCGTGGGCCACGGTTTCATGCGCATCGCGGAAGGGCAGGCCTTTCTTCACCAGGTAGTCGGCCAGGTCGGTGGCGGTGGCATAACCGCGCAGGGCCGCCTGCTCCATGGCAGGGGCGATGACCGTGATGCCGCCTTCTTTCGTCCCGGTAGCCGGGTTGGGCTGGCCGCCGATCATCTCGGCAAAAATGCGCAGCGTGTCGGTGAGGGTGTCCACGGTGTCAAACAGTGGCTCCTTGTCTTCCTGGTTGTCCTTGTTGTAGGCCAGCGGCTGGCCTTTCATGAGTGTGATCAGGCCCATCAGGTGGCCCACCACCCGGCCGGTCTTGCCGCGCGCCAGCTCGGGCACGTCGGGGTTCTTCTTCTGCGGCATGATGGAACTGCCGGTGGTGAAGCGGTCGGCTATTTTGATGAAACCGAAGTTCTGGCTCATCCACAAAATGAGTTCTTCGCTAAGGCGGCTGATGTGCACCATGCACAGCGAGGCGGCGGCGGTGAATTCAATGGCAAAATCGCGGTCGCTCACGGCGTCGAGCGAGTTCTGGCACACCTGTGCCACACCTTGCGCGTCGACCATGCCCAAGGCGCGGGCGACACGCTCGCGGTCCAGCGGGTAGCTGGTGCCCGCCAGCGCGGCCGCGCCCAGCGGCAGCCGGTTGACGCGCCGGCGCACGTCCGCCATGCGCTCGGCGTCGCGGCTGAACATTTCCACGTAGGCCAGCAGGTGGTGGCCAAAGCTCACGGGTTGCGCCACCTGCAGGTGGGTGAAGCCGGGCAGGATGACGTCGACATACTGGTCAGCCACCTCGAGCAAAGATTGTTGCAAGTCGATCAGCAGGGCGCTGATCAGGTCGATCTCGCCGCGCAGCCACAGGCGCACATCGGTGGCGACCTGGTCGTTGCGCGAACGCCCGGTGTGCAGGCGTTTTCCCGCGTCGCCCACCAGCTGGGTCAGGCGCGCCTCGATGTTGAGGTGCACGTCTTCCAGGTCGAGCTGCCACTCGAAGGCACCGGATTCGATCTCGCTGCGGATCTGCGCCATGCCGCGCACAATGTCGGCCAGGTCCTGGGCGCTGATGATGCCCTGCGCCGACAGCATGTCCGCGTGCGCCAGCGAGCCGGTGATGTCAGCCTGCCACAGGCGCTTGTCAAAAAAGACGCTGGAGGTGTAGCGCTTGACCAGATCGCTCATGGGTTCGGAAAACAGCGCCGACCAGGCCTGGGACTTTTTGTCGAATTGGTTTTGGCTCATCACGAATCTACGGGTAAGAGGAGGGCAGCATGCCCGAGAATCATCAATAATTGCCCCAGTGGCCGCTTGCGCCACGCATCAGGCAGATGAATGAAAGAACCTCAAATTTTATCGGTCTTCGACAACCCCGCCACGGTTTCGCGCAAGAATGCCGTGCCGCCGCCTGTGGCGCTGGTGTTTGATGCCTGCCATGTCGGTGTGGTGTTGCGCGCCGTGCTGTTTGTGCAGGCCGTGATGGCGGTGGCCGCCATGTTTGGCGCCGTGAACCTGATGGACTGGTTGACGCGGCTGGCGCTGGTGACGGGTGCAGCCTTGCCGGCCACCCTGTTGTGGCTGATCCTGGCCTGCATTTTCAAGAAAGTGCTGGCGCGTTTGCCCCACCCCGGGCAACAGGCGGCCGGCATCGCCCTGGGCGCACTGGCCGGGCTGTATGGCTGCGCCATGCTGGCCTGGTCGGGTTTGCAGCAGCCAGCCCCGTGGTGGGGCAGCGCTTTTGCCGGCGCCCTGCTGGCGGCCGTGCTGGTGGCAGCGCTGGTGTTGCGGGCTAAGGGCAAGGCGCCGGCCACCACCACTGCGCGGCTGGCAGAACTGCAGGCGCGCATCCGGCCGCACTTTTTGTTCAACACCCTGAACAGCGCCATCGCCCTGGTGCGGGCCGAGCCGGGCAAGGCCGAAAACTTGCTCGAAGACCTCAGCGACCTGTTTCGCCATGCCTTGATGGAGCAGGGCGAGTCGGTCACCTTGCGGCAGGAAATTGCCATGGCACAAGCCTACCTGGCCATTGAACAGGTGCGTTTTGGAGAGCGCCTGCGCATTGAGTGGGCGCTTGACGAGTGTGCCGGTGCGGCCCGCCTGCCCCCCTTGTTGTTGCAGCCGCTGGTGGAAAACGCCGTCAAGCATGGTGTCGAGCCGAATGCCGGCGGCGCCGACATCCGGGTCAGCACCAAGCGTCGTGGTTCGCGCGTGGTGATCAAGGTCAGCAACACCACCAGCGGGGTCATTAGCCCGGGCGGCAGCGGCACGGCGTTGGACAATGTGCGCGAGCGTCTGAGCCTGCTGCACGACGTGCAGGCCGATTTTCAAATGGGTATGAAAGACGGTGTGTTCCGGGTCCGTATCGAGGTGCCCGCATGACGATTCGCGTGCTGCTGGTGGACGACGAGAACCTGGCGCGCATCCGGCTCAAAACCCTGCTGGGCGACTGCCGCGAGCCGCAAGCGCAGGTGCTGGGCGAGGCCTCCAACGCAGTGCAGGCGATGGACTTTTTGCAGCACCATGCGGTGGATGCGGTGCTGGCCGACATCCACATGCCCGGTGCCGATGGGCTGATGCTGGCGCAGGCGCTGCGTCAGTTGCCGCATCCGCCTGCCGTTGTTTTTGTCACCGCCTTTGCCGAGCACGCGGTGCAGGCGTTCGAGCTGGAAGCGCTGGACTACCTGACCAAGCCGGTGCGCCTGGAGCGCTTGCAGGCGGCGCTGCAAAAAATTGAACGGGCGCGGCATCAGGCCGCAGACGCTGCGACCGAGGCGCAGGAAGACGTGCTGGTGATCCAGGAGCGTGGCCGTGCCGAGCGCGTGCCGCTGGCGCAGGTGCTCTACCTGAAAGCCGAGCTCAAATACCTCACCGTGCGCACCGCCAGCCGCAGCTACCTGCTGGAGGCTTCACTGTCCGATCTGGAAGCCCGTTATGGCTGTCGCTTCATCCGCATTCACCGCAATGCCCTGGTGGCGCGGCGTGCCGTGCGGGCGCTGGAAAAACACCTCGACCCCGAAGAGGGCGAGGGCTGGGCGGTGCGGCTTGACGGGGTGGAAGACGCCTTGTTTGTCTCGCGCCGCCAGCTCAGTGCCGTGCGGGCGCTGGTGAGTGCGGTCTGACGCCATGACCTCTTCCGTGACACGTTTCAAGGTCTTGAGCGCCGGCATTTTCAGCCTGATTCTGGTGCTGGGCGTGGCCCGTTTCGCCTACACCCCGCTGCTACCGCTGATGCAACAACAAGCCGGCCTGGGTGTGGCAGCGGCCGGTTGGCTGGCGGCCATCAACTACGCGGGCTACCTGAGCGGCGCCCTGATTGCGTCGCGCATCAGCAGCCTGGTGCTGAAAGACCGGCTTTACCGCATCGGCATGGTGCTGGCCATTGTCAGCACGCTGGTGATGGGCCTGAGCACGCATATCGTCGTTTGGGCGATCTCCCGCTATGTGGCGGGCCTGACCAGTGCCGCCGGCATGCTGTTGGGTACCGGGCTCATCATGAACTGGCTCATTCGCCACAACCACCGCAGCGAGCTCGGCATCCACTTTGCCGGCATCGGTCTGGGGATTGCCGGCTGCGCCGGTGCGGTGATGCTGTTCACGCCCTGGCTGGACTGGCGCGAGCAATGGTTCGCCTTCACCGCCCTGGGCTGTTTGTTGCTGGTGCCGGCGCTGCGCTGGTTGCCGCCGCCCGACAGCAGCGGCCTCACCACCAGCGGCCAGAAGTTGCAGGACCAGCCGCCCAGTGCACTGTATCTGCGCGTGTTCATGGCGGCTTATTTTTGCGCCGGTTTTGGCTATGTGGTCAGCGTCACCTTCATTGTGGCCATCGTGAACCAGCTGCCGGGCCTGGCCGGGTGGGGCAATCTGGTGTTTTTGGCGATTGGCATCGGGGCGGCACCGGCTTGTATGAACTGGGACCTGATTGCCCGACGCACCGGCGACCTCAACGCGCTGATTCTTGCCGCCTTGCTGCAGATCGTGGGCATTTTGCTGCCGGTGATGGTGCCGGGCCTGTGGGCTGCGATGCTGGGTGCGCTGCTGTTTGGTGGTACGTTCATCGGCATGGTGAGCCTGGTGCTGAGCATGGCCGGGCGTTATTACCCCGGCATGCCCGCCAAGATGATGGGCAAGATGACGCTGTCTTATGGTGTGGCGCAAATCATCGGCCCGGCCGTGACCGGCCAGATCGGTGCGCGGCTGGGCAGCTACAACGCCGGCTTGTATGTGGCAGCTAGCATCATGGCACTGGGCGCGGGGCTGCTGATGCTGCTCAAGCTGGTGGAAAAGCGCGACGCGCAGGCCGCGTCAGGTCGTTAACCGGTATTGCGCAAGCCCGCCGCAATGCCGTTGATGGAAATGTGGATGCCGCGTTTCAGGCGTTCGTCTGTTTGCCCGGCGCGGTGGCGGCGCACCAGTTCCACTTGCAGGTGATGCAGCGGGTCGATGTAGGGAAAGCGGTGGCGGATCGAGCGTTGCAGCGCCGCGTTGTGCGTCAGGCGCTCCTTGTCACCGGTGATCAGCTCCAGCGCGTGCGCGGTGCGCTGCCATTCCTGCTCGATGGCGCCAAAGATTTTCTTGCGCAGGCGTTTGTCGTCCACCAGCTCGGCGTAACGCGAGGCCAGCGCCAGGTCGCTTTTGGCCATGACCATGTCCATGTTGGACAGCAGCGAGCTGAAAAACGGCCATTGTTGTTGCATTTTCTGCAGCAGCGCCAGGCGCTGTTTGCTGACTTTGGCGCTGGCGCCGGGCGGGTTCAAAAACGCTTCCACGGCGCTGCCAAAACCAAACCAGCCGGGCAGCGTCAGGCGGCACTGGCCCCAGCTGAAGCCCCAGGGACTGGCGCGCAGGTCTTCGATTTTCTGCGTGGCCTTGCGCGAGGCCGGGCGCGAGCCGATGGGGAGCTCGGCAATTTCACGGATCGGTGTGGCATCGAAGAAGTATTCGGTGAAGCCGGGGGTCTCGTACACCAGTTTGCGGTAGGCGGCCATGCTGGCCAGTGACAGCTCGGCGGCGCTTTCCAGAAACACCGGCGCGGCGGGCTGGGTCGGGTGCAACAGGGTGGCCTCCAGGGTGGCCGCCACCAGGGTTTCCAGGTTGCGCCGACCGATTTCTGGGTTGGCGTATTTGGAGCCAATCACCTCGCCTTGTTCGGTCAGGCGGATCTGGCCGCGCACTGTGCCCGGAGGTTGCGCCAGGATGGCCTCGAAGCTGGGGCCGCCGCCGCGTCCCACGGTGCCGCCCCGGCCATGGAACATGCGCAAGCGGATCGGGTTGGCGGGCGCGCTCTGGTTGATGTCGTCAAACATGGCGACCAGCGCAATCTCGGCCTGGTACAGCTCCCAGTTGCTGGTAAAAATGCCGCCGTCCTTGTTGCTGTCGGAGTAGCCCAGCATGATGTCCTGCTCGCCATACTGGTCCGGCCCGCCGCGCTGCACCATGGCCAGCACGCCGGGCAGGGCGTAAAACTCGCGCATGATGGTGGCGGCATTGCGCAGGTCTTCGATGGTCTCGAACAGTGGCACCACGATCAAATCGCAACTCGCATGGTCGTCCAGCGTGCCCTGCATCAGGCCCACTTCCTTTTGCAGCAGCATGACTTCGAGCAGGTCGCTCACGGTTTCGGTGTGGCTGATGATGTAATGGCGAATGGCTTCGCTGCCAAACAGGGCGCGTGACTGCTTGGCGGCCTCGAAAATGCTGATCTCACTGAGGGCGTGGGCGCTGTAGCCATGACCCATGACGCGCAAGGGGCGCGCGTCGTTCAAGAGGCCCAGCAACAGGGCACGTTTGGCGAGCTCATCGAGCTTGGCGTAATGTGGCGTGATACGGGCCGTGGCCAGCAGTTCGGCCAGCACGGCTTCATGCTGGTCCGAGCTTTGCCGCAGGTCGACCGTGGCGAGGTGAAAGCCGAACACTTCCACCGCCCGGATCAGCGGCTGTAGCCGTTGCCCGACCAGGGCTTGTGCCCGTTGCGTGATCAATGAGGACTCGATCACGCGCAGGTCGCGCAGCAGTTCTTCGGGTGCCAGGTAGGGGTTTTGTGGTGCCACCGCGTGGCGCGCCGCTTCGCCACCGCTGAGGTCTTTGAGCGTGGCCGCCAGCCGCGCATAGACGCCGATCAGGGCGCGCCGATAAGGCTCGTCCTTGCGGTGCTCATTGCTGTCGGGGGAGTGCTGGGCCAGCGCCTGCATTTCGGGCGGAAAATCCATCAGCATGGCCGACAGCGACAGCTCGCCACCGAGGTAATGCACTTCAGTCAGGTAATGCCGCAGCGCCATGTCTGACTGGCGGCTCAAGGCGTGACGCAGGGTCTGGGCGTTGACGTTGGGATTGCCGTCGCGGTCGCCACCGATCCACTGGCCCATGCGCAGGAAACTGTGCACCGGGTGTGGCCCCAGCGCCTGCTCCAGGCTGGCATAGAGTTTGGGGATTTCACGCAAAAAGGTGGATTCGTAATAACTCAACGCGTTTTCGATCTCGTCGGCCACCGTCAGCTTGGTGAAGCGCAGCAAGCGGGTGTGCCACAACTGAAGCACCCGGGCGCGCAACTGGGCTTCGTTCTGGCTCAGTTCGCGCGGCGTCAGGGCGTCATGCGCCACCGGGTTGGCGGCCGCCTGCGCCAGGATGTCGTCGCGCGCGGTGAGCAGCTGGGCAATGGCGCGTTCAGCGTCCAGAATACTTTTGCGCTGCACCTCGGTGGGGTGGGCGGTGAGCACCGGCGAGACAAAGCTGTGCGCCAGCATCTCGCTGATGGCTTGCGGTGTGATGCCGCCGCTGCTCAGGCGTTTGAGCGTCATGTCGATGCTGCCGGGGCGGACGCTGCCCGCGCGCTCGTACACCGCACGGCGACGGATGTGGTGGCGGTCTTCGGCCAGGTTGGCCAAATGGCTGAAATAGGTGAAGGCGCGCACCACGCTCACGGTCTGGTCGCTGCTGAGCGACTTGAGTAATTTGTTGAGCGCCTTGTCGGCCACCGGGTCGGCATGGCGGCGAAAAGTGACCGAGAGCTGGCGAATCTGTTCGATCAAGGCAAAGGCCGCGTCGCCTTCCTGCTCGCGAATCACGTCGCCCAGAATGCGCCCGAGCAGACGGATGTCTTCCACCAGCGGGCGTTCGCTGCTGGGGAGGGCGTTATTTTTGGGTGCGGGAGTGGACTTGGACATGGCTGATGGAAGAGTCGATAGGCGTGAGCATAAGCAAAAGCCATGCTAGCATTCCTGAAACGTTCACGATTACAAAAAGGTTACGGTATTTTGCCGATCACTATGCATCAATTCACCATTGCAACCCGAGAAAGCCGCCTCGCGATGTGGCAGGCCGAGCATGTCCAATCCTTGTTGCGCGGCATGGGGCACCAGGTTAAATTGTTGGGCATGACCACCCAGGGTGACCAGATTCTGGACCGCGCCCTGAGCCAGGTCGGCGGCAAAGGCCTGTTTGTCAAGGAGCTTGAAGTTGCCTTGGAGGAAAGCCGCGCCGACCTGGCTGTGCACTCGCTCAAGGATGTGCCGATGGAGCTGCCGGAAGGCTTCAGCCTGGCCTGCGTGATGGAGCGTGAGGACCCACGCGATGCCTTTGTCTCCAACCAATATGCCAACCTGGACGCCTTGCCGCAAGGTGCGGTGGTGGGCACGTCGAGCCTGCGCCGCATGGCCTTGCTGCGCGCGCTGCGCCCCGATCTGCGCATCGAACCCCTGCGTGGCAACCTTGACACCCGCCTGCGCAAGCTCGACGAGGGCTTGTATGACGCGATTGTGCTGGCCGCGGCAGGCCTCAAGCGCCTGGGCCTGAAAGAGCGCATTCGTGCTGAGTTTGACCCGTCGGTGATGCTGCCCGCTGCGGGCCAGGGCGCTCTGGGCATCGAGGTGCGCACCGATCGCGCCGATGTGGTGGCGGCGCTGGCACCGCTGGTGCACCACACCACCTGGCTGGCTGTGGCGGCAGAACGCGCCGTGAGCCGGGCCATGGGCGGCAGCTGCTCGATGCCGCTGGCGGCCTATGCCACGCTGGCCGAAGACCGCCTGACGATTGACGCCGCCTGGGGCGATAGCGAGGGACAGTTGCCGCTGGTGCGCGTGCGTTTGAGCGGACCGGTGAGTGACCTGGCCAGCGCCACGGCTTTGGGGCAGCGCGTGGCCGATGACCTGCGCACCCAGGTGCTGGCCCAAGGCGGCACATTGGCCCATTTGGCAGCATCTGCCAACCCAGCGGTCTGATCGTGCGCCTCATCGTGACCCGGGTGCAGCCGCAGGCGCAGCAGTGGGCAGACCGGTTTGCCGCCCATGGCGACGCCGCCGTGGTGCTGCCGCTGATCGAAGTGCGGGGACTTGCCGACGCGTCCGCAGTGAGCAGGGCCTGGCTGAACTTGCCAAACTACAAGGCCTTGATGTTTGTCAGCCGTCATGCGGTCGATTATTTCTTTCTGGCAAAGCCGGCTTCAGTCCCGGACGCCAAAGCACTCGCAGCCATGACAACGCGCTGGTGGGCCACCGGCCCCGGCACCGCCCATGCACTGCTGGACCATGGCGTTCCGGTGCCTCGGCTGGACACGCCCCCCGAGCAGGCCGGGCAGTTCGATTCCGAGGCGCTGTGGCAGCAGGTTCACGCCCAGGTCCAGCCGGGCGACAAAGTGTTGATCGTGCGCGGCGACAGCGTGGCGCCTGACGGCACGTCGGTGGTCGACAACGATCAGGGCGTGGGGCGCGAATGGCTGGCCGAGCATCTGCGCCAAAGCGGTGCGCAGGTCGATTTCGTGGTGGCTTACCAACGCGGCGCACCTTTTTGGACCGACGTGCAATGTGCCTTGGCGCAGTCGGCGGCCACCGATGGTTCGGTCTGGTTGTTCAGCAGCGCCGAGGCGCTGGGTCACTTGCAGAGCTTGCTGCCCGGGCAGGACTGGTCGGCCGCCCGCGCCGTGGTCACCCACCCGCGCATTGCGGCAGCGGCCAGGGGCCTGGGTTTTGGTGTGGTGACGCAGACACGGCCCACGTGGGACGAAGTACGGGCCTCGGTAGAATCATTGACATGAATTCCCAGCTTCCCTCTGACCCAGCCAGCCACCGCGGCGCGGATGTGCCACCGTCCGACACCGCATCAGGCGCTGTCAGCCCCGTGGCTAAAAGCGACCTGTTGATGCGCGCGCTGATGTGGGTGTTTGCAGGTGTGGCCCTGTTGGCTTTGCTGACCGGCGCTGTCTTATGGCAAAAAGTGGCGGGCATGCAGGAGCAGCTGGCGCGCCAGAGCGCCGAGGCGCAGGCCCAGTCACTGGAGGCGCGGGCCATGGCCAAGCAGGCGGTGACGCTGGCGCAGGATGCCGCGGCGCGCGCGGCCGTGCTGGATTCGCGCTTGAGCGAAGTCGCCCTGCAACGCAGCCAGCTTGACGAACTGATGCAAAGCATGTCGCGTTCACGTGATGAGAACCTGGTGGTCGACATTGATGCCGCCTTGCGGCTGGCCCAGCAACAGGCGCAATTGACGGGTAGCGTGGAGCCTCTGCTAGCGGCCCTGAAAAGCGCTGACCAGCGCATTGTGCGTGCGGCGCAACCGCGGCTGGCCTTGCTGCAGCGTGCCATTGCCCGGGATATTGACCGCGTCAAATCTGCTGCGGTGAGCGACACCCCCACCCTGCTCGTCAAGCTTGATGAACTGGTGCATCTGGCGGATGAACTGGTGGTGGCCAACGCGGTGGCACCAGCGCGCCAGCTTGAGAAAAATCTCGTCGCACCGCCCAAGGCGTCACTCGCCTGGTGGCAGAGTGGTTTGCAGATGGTGGTCGGCGAGGCGCGCAACCTGGTCAGGGTGAGCCGCATTGAGGCGCCGGAGGCGGCGCTGTTGTCCCCCGAGCAGTCGTTCTTTTTACGTGAAAATTTCAAACTGAAGTTGTTGAATGCGCGTCTTGGGTTGCTGGCCCGGCAGATCGATTCGGCGCGCTCTGATCTGGCCGATGCCGATGCCATGCTGAAAAAATATTTTCAAGCCAATGCGCGTAAAAGTCAGGCCGCCAGTGCTTTGCTGCAGCAGGTCCAGACCCAAATGCGCACCCTGCAGTTGCCGCGCATTGACGACACGCTGGCGGTGCTGGCCACCGCTGCCGCAGGACGCTGAACATGCGAGTCGCCTTGTGGTTTTTGGGCTTGTTCGGTGTGGCCGTGTTGCTGGCCTTGTTCGTCAGCAACAACGAGGGCACCATCACCATCTTCTGGCCGCCGCACCGGGTCGATTTGTCGCTCAACATGGTCGTGGTGCTGTTGGGCTTGTTGTTCTTGTTGATCCATCTGGCACTGAGGGCGCTGGCCGCCTTGTTTGCCCTGCCGGGGCAGGCGCGCTCGTGGCGCGTGCGCCACCAGGAACAGGCCATGCATGCCAACTTGATCGAAGCCCTGTCGCATTTTGTCGCGGGGCGATTCCTGCGGGCCAGAAAAGCAGCGCTGGAAGTGCTGGCGCGCGAAGCGGCCTTGTCGGGTATTGGTGAGGGTGGTTCTGGGGCCGTGCGTTTGCGCGTCATGTCGTCCCTGCTGGCGGCTGAAAGCTCACAGGCCTTGCAGGACAAGACGGCTCGTGACACCCATCTTCAACAAGCCCTGACCCAGTCGGCCAGCCCGGGCGCGCTGGGTGTGCGCGAGGGTTTGTTGTTGCGCGCCGTGCGCTGGGCATTGGAAGACCGCGACGCCGCAGCTGCCCAAGACTGGTTTGACCAGTTGCCCTCAGGCGTGGCACGGCGCACCGTGGCCCTGCGTTTGCGGCTCAAGTTGGCCCGCTTGACGCGGCAACCCGGTCTGGCTTTGGACACGGCCCGTCTGTTGGTCAAGCACCGCGCCTTTACCGAGGCCTCGGGTCGTGGCCTGGTGCGTGCCCTGGCCCTTGAAAACATTCAGGATGCCCGCGATACCGAGCAGTTGCAGCGTGTCTGGCACAAGCTGGAGTCCATTGAGCAAACCATGCCCGAAGTGGCCTGCCTGGCTGCAGAACGCTTGCTGTTTCTGGGTGGCGAACAAGTCACTGCGCTGGCCTGGCTGTTGCCGGTCTGGGAGCGCATGCTGATGGCCCCAGACGGGCTCACGCCGAGCCAGAAAATCAGCCTGGTGCAGGCACTTGAAGCAGCGTTCGCTGACACCGTCGACTCGGTCTGGCTGGTACGCATTGAGCAAGCCCAAATGGCGCAGCCGGGCGACGCGGTTCTGCAGTATCTGGCCGGTGTCGCCTGCCTGCACCTTGAGCTATGGGGCAAGGCACGTCAATTGATCAAACAGGCCTTGCCGCGCCTGCACGACCAGCGCCTGGCGGCCCGTGCCTGGATGATGCTGGCCGATCTGGCCCAGCGCCAGGGTGATGACGAGCAGGCGGCC
Source organism: Rhodoferax sp. (assembly GCA_049655365.1). Lineage (GTDB taxonomy): Bacteria > Pseudomonadota > Gammaproteobacteria > Burkholderiales > Burkholderiaceae_C > Rhodoferax. The sequence continues at coordinate 11,777 of JBASJO010000428.1, forward strand.
CAGGCCTGGCAGCAGGCCGCGCAACTGGCGCTGCGACAGGACGACTGAATTGAGGCATCCGCCCAACTCTCACTACAGAACCCACCATGCTTCAAAAATTCCCTGGCTTCGCCGGCGTGCCCGGTCCGGTTGTTGTCATTGTCATGGACGGCTACGGCCTGCCCAAGCTTGACGCTGGCAGTGCCATTGCTGCCGCCCACAAGCCCACGCTGGACCGCCTGTTCGCCGAATTCCCCCACATCAGCCTGCGCGCGCACGGCACGGCCGTCGGCATGCCGTCTGACGATGACATGGGCAACTCCGAAGTGGGCCACAACGCCATTGGCGCCGGGCAGGTGTACAGCCAGGGCGCGGCGTTGGTGGCCAATGCCATTGCCGACGGCTCGATCTGGCAGGGCCAGGCCTGGCAGCAAATTGTGGCTGGCGCCAAGGCCGGCCGGGGTGTGATCCATTTCATTGGTCTTTTTTCTGACGGCAATGTGCACAGCCACATCGACCATCTGAAAGCCATGGTGGTTCAGGCCAAGCGCGAAGGTGTGAAAACCGTGCGTATCCACACTCTGCTGGACGGGCGTGACGTGCCCGAAACCAGCGCGTTGGACTACGTGGTGCCGTTCGAGGCTTTTCTGGCCGATCTCAGCACCGATGGCTTTGATGCCCGCATTGCCTCGGGCGGTGGCCGCCAGAACATCACCATGGACCGCTACGACGCGAATTGGCCGATGGTCGAAAAAGGCTGGAAGACCCATGTAATGGGCCAGGGGCCGCAGTTTGCCAACGCCACCGAGGCGGTGAACAGCCTGCGTGCCAGCCACCCCGGCACCATCGATCAGGACCTGCCGGAGTTTGTCATTGCCGACAATGGTCAGCCCATCGGTACGGTGGAGGACGGTGATTCAGTGGTGCTCTACAACTTCCGCGGTGACCGCGCCATCGAGATCACCCGCGCCTTTGTCGAGCCAGACTTCAGCCGCTTCGACCGGGTGCGCGCCCCGCAAGTCACCTTCGCCGGCATGCTGCAGTACGACGGCGATCTGCAACTGCCCAAGCGTTTCCTGGTGACACCGCCAGCCATCCGGGACACGTCGGGCGAATGGTTCAGCAAGGCCGGTCTGAGCCAGTTCGCCTGTTCCGAAACCCAGAAATTCGGCCACGTCACCTATTTCTGGAACGGCAACCGCTCCAACAAGTTCGAGGGTGAAACCTGGCAGGAAGTGCCCAGCGACGTGGTGCCCTTCGAGCAGCGGCCGTGGATGAAGTCGGCCGAGATCACCGACGCGATGATCGCCGCCGTGCAAAGTGGCCAGTACAAGCTGCTACGCTGCAACTTTGCCAACGGCGACATGGTCGGTCACACCGGCAACTTCCGTGCCGCGACGATGGCCGTGGAAGCCGTTGACCTGGCCCTGGCGCGCCTGCTGCCGGCCATTGAAGCGGCGGGCGGTGTGGCGCTGATCACTGCCGATCACGGCAACGCCGACGAGATGTACGAGCTCGATAAAAAAACCAAACAACCCTCCTTGAACGCCGACGGCACTTACAAGGCCAAAACCGCCCACACCCTGAACCCGGTGCCACTGATTTTGTTTGACAAGGTCAGCGGCGGCAACTTGGGCTTGAAACAAACCGCTACCGCCGGTCTGTCCAACATCGCGGCGACGGTGGCCAATCTGGTGGGGCTGGAGAAACACGCCAAATGGGACGAGAGCTTGCTGGTGGTGAAGTGAGCTGATGACCGACCCTTTTGCGGTCGGTGCTTGAAGGCGGCGGATCAACGCAATCAGAGACCTGCCACGTCACAGGCCCCAGATATCACTTTTTCGGGTCAACTCTGGAAAGGCAAGGCTGTGTTCGGAGTCAAGATTGTTGAGGGCGCGGGCAATGTCCATAGGAAACCCCTGTCTTGGCTCGCCTCTTTTGTTTTGTTGCAGGTCATCCATCAGGGCAACGAATTCCGGATGCCCCCAAAAGAGTCGGATCTTTTTGCCAATGTGCGGAAAAGATTCGTTGACCAATTTGAAATCGGTATTGTGTTCAATCATCGGAGCACCTCTGAATAGAACGGTCCCTTTTGCGCTCGACAATCCCACCCTTGTGTTTTGACCTCGAACGGAGCGACGTCATCAGGGGGGCGGTACTGCCGCAAGTTTCAAAGGGCGAGAAGTCGTTGGCGACGCGTTCCGGTTTTCTCTTGGGTTTGATTTTTGTTCACCCTGTTTGTCCTTGAAAATTGGATGAACTTTTTCGCGGCCAAGGTGTAGGTGAATCGTCAAATCCATGCTAAGGGCTTGTCGCCACTTCGTCTGTGTGCTGCCATACGCAGCTTTGCGTTTCTGAAGAATGCCGGGATCAGCGATGGTTTGTCCTGCTTTATTCGTCGTGTGAAAACGCAAGCCTGACTTGGAAAAGTTCGCTTGAAGATCTCCCGGACAAAGAAGGGCACCCGCAGGTGCCCTTTTTTGGGGTATCAGCGCTTAGGCTTGTTCGGTCTGTTCGAACGGCAGCTTCTGGTCGCGCAGGTCGCGTTTGGTTTCCACCAATACCAGCGGCTGGTTGTCGAGCACCGGCACGGGCGCACGTTCACGTGGCACATGCACCGGCTTGGGCGCTGCGGCAATCGCCGACTGCACCATGGCCACTTTGCTGGCATCCGATTGCACCCACTGCAGACCGGATGATTCGGCCACTTGGGCCAACTCGTCCAGCGGCAAGGCAAAGGGCTGTATGGCGGGCATGGCCTTGGTCGGTGCTGCAGGCGCGGCAGCCACAGGGGCAGCGACCGCCACAGCTGCCACCACGGCAACCGGTGTCGGTGTGGCGACCACTGCAGCAACCGGAGCCGCTACCAACACCGCAGGCGCGACTTCGGGCGTTGCCACGGCGACGGGCAATGCTGCCGGCTCAGGCGTCACGTCAACTGCAACCGGTGCTGGTGTTGCTGGCGCTGCCGCCACCGTGTCGGGCTGGCTGCTGGCCGCAGGCACGCTGAAGTACGACTTGCGCACGGGTTCCTGTTCAGCGCTTGCTTCAGTCGCTTGAGGCTCCTGGCTGGGCTGATCGGGTGACTCGTTGCGCTCAGCGCGCTCGCTGCGGGGCTTGCGGTCGCGGCCATAACGGTCACGCGAGCGTTTCTCCCTGGGTGCGCCGTTTTCATCACGCACGGTGTTGTCTGCGCCGGGCTGATCGGCAGCGCTGTCTGCACCTTCGGCCACGGTGTTGACAACTGCTTCCACGTTGCGAGGCTCTTCTTCGGCGCGGGGCGCGCGCTCGGTGCGCGGCGGACGATCGCCGCGTTCGGCGTTGCGGCCACCGCGCTCGGTGCGTGGCTGACGGTCGCCGCGCTCGGCGTTGCGGCCACCGCGCTCGGGGCGTTGCTCGCCACGTGCTGCGGTGTCGACCGTGGTGCCCAGTTCGGGCGCGGCGTTACCTGCGTCCAAGGTGTTTTGCACTTCGGTCCGGTCCCTGCCGGCGCCATTGCGATCAGGGCGGCCGGAGCGGTTGCCACCCCGGTTGTCGCTGCGACCTTCGCCGCGTCCGCCACGGCCTTGTCCTTCGCTGCGCGGACCACGTCCTTCAGGGCGACCTTCGCCACGGCCGTCCGGACGACGCGCGCCGTCGCGGCTTGGGCGGCCGTCACGTGGTGCGCGGGTCTCGTCTTTGCCAGCGGCTGCGGCCACCGGGGCGGCAGGGGTGGCCTCAGGGGCAGCACCAAACAGGCTCTTCAGCCAGCCGAAGAAACCTGTTTCCGCCACTACAGGCGCTGCAACAGGCTTGGCCGGGTGTGCCACCGGCGCGGCGGCTTTCACCGGCTCGGGTTTGGGGATGGCCACAGGTGCGGGGGCGTCAGGCAAGACGCCCTTGATCACCGGGGTTTGCCGGTTGGTGGGTTCCTGTGAGCGACGTGTGACGGCAGTGGCTTCTTCGACCTCGTCGGCCATCTTGTAGCTGGCCTGGATGTTGTCCAGGCGCGGATCGTCGTGTTTCAGGCGTTCCAGACGGTAGTTGGGTGTTTCCAGCGACTTGTTGGGCACCATCAGCACGTTGATGCGCTGCTTGAGCTCGATCTTGGCGATCTCGGTGCGCTTTTCGTTGAGCAGGAATGACGCCACTTCCACGGGTACCTGGCACAGCACGGACGCCGTGTTGTCCTTCAGGGACTCTTCCTGGATGATGCGCAAAATTTGCAACGCGCTCGATTCGGTGTCACGGATGTGGCCTGAACCACCGCAGCGCGGGCAGGGAATGGAGGCGCCTTCGGACAGCGCCGGGCGCAGTCGCTGGCGGCTCATTTCCATCAGGCCGAATTTGCTGATGGTGCCGAATTGCACACGGGCGCGGTCCTGGCGCAGCGCGTCGCGCAGGCGGTTTTCCACTTCGCGGCGGTTGCGGCTTTCTTCCATGTCGATGAAGTCGATGACGATCAGGCCGCCGAGGTCGCGCAGACGCGCCTGGCGCGCCACTTCGTCAGCGGCTTCCAGGTTGGTGCGGGTGGCGGTTTCCTCGATGTCGCCGCCCTTGATGGCGCGGGCCGAGTTGACGTCCACGCTGACCAGCGCTTCGGTGTGGTCGATCACGATGGCGCCACCACTTGGCAGCGTGACCGTGCGGGCATAGGCCGACTCGATCTGGTGCTCGATCTGGAAACGGCTGAACAGCGGCGCGTCGTCGCGGTAACGCTTGACGCGCGCGGCGTGCTCGGGCATCACGTGCGCCATGAACTGCTGGGCCTGTTCGTACACGTCGTCGGTGTCGATCAGGATGTCGCCGATGTCGTGGTTGAAGTAGTCGCGGATGGCGCGAATCACCAGGCTGGATTCCTGGTAAATCAGGAACGCGCCCTTGCCGCCCTTGGCGGCGCCGTCGATGGCCGACCACAGTTTAAGCAGGTAGTTCAGGTCCCACTGCAGCTCCGGCGCGGCGCGGCCGATGCCGGCGGTGCGGGCAATGATGCTCATGCCGTTGGGGTATTCGAGCTGGTCCAGCGCTTCCTTGAGCTCGGCGCGGTCCTCGCCCTCAATGCGGCGCGAGACACCGCCACCGCGCGGGTTGTTGGGCATCAGCACCACATAACGACCGGCCAGCGAGACAAACGTGGTGAGCGCCGCACCCTTGTTGCCGCGCTCTTCCTTTTCCACCTGCACCAGCAGTTCCTGGCCTTCGCGGATGGCGTCCTGGATGCGCGCCTGGCTGACCGTAACGCCCTGCTGGAAATACTGCTTGGAGATTTCCTTGAACGGCAAAAAGCCGTGACGCTCTTCGCCGTAGTCGACAAAGCAGGCCTCCAGCGAAGGCTCCACGCGTGTCACCACAGCTTTGTAAATATTGCCCTTGCGCTGTTCGCGCCCTTCAATTTCGATTTCGTAGTCGAGTAATTTTTGTCCATCGACAATGGCGAGGCGGCGTTCTTCTGCCTGCGTCGCGTTGATCAGCATCCGTTTCATGGGTCGCGTTCCTTCAATTCAAATAGCAACAAACTGCTCATGACGAGCATTGATACACGAACTGACGCTTTGAAACGAGGCGGAAATAGCCGGAGAACCCGGACTCAAGTTGTGAGTCTGGGTGTGGGCGCGTGGAGGGGAGCGATCGGGATGGGTGTTGGTTTTGCTATTGATATAATAGCTGTTTGCGTCCGTTTGGCGGGCGCCGATGCCTGATAAATGCCGAGCAGCAGCGCGGTTTCGCGCTGCAGGCAATTACACATCAGGTTGATCAACACAAACATATCGCTTCATTCCATTCACAGCACTGGTCTGTGAATTTTGGGTATTCCATATCAGGGTTTCATTGCGTCGTTTTGACCCTTCACCCACTCTGCCATGACTGACAATGGGTCAGCCATTTGCGGGCAAGGTGTCAGGCGGTATCGACTTTTCTGGCGGGGCAAGCGGCGTGTGAACTAAACTTCACCGACATAAAGAATGAATGATTCGTTAAATCAACCACTTACAGCACACCCCCAGTGAAAGTCATTATAGAGGGCAAACCCGCTGCGCCAGCACCCCAGGTTAAAACCGTTTGCATCGATGAGGACAGCGCCGGCCAGCGCGTCGACAATTTTCTGATGCGGCACCTCAAAGGGGTGCCCAAAACCCATATTTACCGCCTGATCCGCAGCGGTGAGGTGCGCGTCAACAAGGGCCGCGTGGGGGCTGACACCCGCCTGATCGAGGGTGATCTGGTGCGTCTGCCGCCGGTGCGTATTTCCGAGCGGGTGGCTGAAAAAGCGCAGGCCATGGCCCAAGGCGCGGTGCGCGGGGTGCCTGCCCGCGACTTTGCGGTGCTGCTGGAAGACGAGCACCTGCTGGTGATCAACAAGCCCGCCGGGGTGGCCGTGCATGGCGGCTCGGGCGTGAGTTTTGGCGTCATCGAGCAATTGCGCATGGCCCGTCCGCAGGCCAAATTCCTGGAACTGGTGCACCGGCTGGACCGTGAAACCAGCGGCATCTTGCTGGTGGCCAAAAAACGCAGCGCGCTGAAAAACCTGCAGGACCAGTTTCGCGAGCGCCAGACCGGCAAAACCTACCTGGCCATGGTGCGCGGCGCCTGGCCAGCCAAGCTCAAGGTGCTCGACAAGCCCTTGCACAAGTATTTACTGGACAGCAAGGACAACCAGGCAGGTGAACGCCGTGTCAAGGTGGTGGCGCGTGACGACGCCGACGGCATGCCTTCGGTGACCCTGGTCAAGGTGCGGGAGCAAAGGCCGCAGGGGACACTGCTGGAGGTGACCATCAAGACCGGACGCACCCACCAGATTCGGGTGCATCTGGCCAGCGAAGGCCATCCGATTCTGGGGGATGACAAATACGGCGACTTCGACCTGAACAAGACCCTGGCCGGTGCGGGCGCCAGGCCAGGGCTCAAACGCATGTTTTTGCACGCCTGGCGTTTGGAGTTCAATCACCCCGCCAGCGGCGAACGCCTGGAAATTCTGGCAGAGTTGCCGCCTGAGCTGTCCCAATTTCTTTCAAACCCGGCGCCGGTGCGCCCATCACCCTGACCCTTTCACATGACTTTTCGACGTTTTGACCTGATCGCCTTTGACTGGGATGGCACCCTGTTTGACTCCACCGCCATCATTGCCCGCTGCATCCAGGCCGCCGTGCTGGACGTGGGGGGGCAAAAACCCAGCGATGAGGCAGCTTCCTATGTGATTGGCATGGGTTTGATGCAGGCGCTCGCTCACGCGGCGCCCGATGTACCCAAAGAGCGTTACCCCTTGTTGGGTGACCGCTACCGGCACCATTATTTTGCGATCCAGCATGAGATCAGCCTGTTTGAGGGCGTGTTGCCGATGTTGGCGGCGCTCAAGGCCCGTGGCCACCTGCTGACGGTGGCCACCGGCAAAAGCCGCCGCGGACTCGACGAGGCGCTGGCTACCTCCACGCTGGCCGGCACGTTCGATGCTTCACGCACCGCCGACCAGACCGCTGGCAAGCCCGACCCTTTGATGTTGCGAGAACTGATGGCCGAATTTGACGTGCCGCCGGAACGCACCCTGATGATTGGCGACACCACCCATGACCTGCAAATGGCGCTCAATGCCGGCTGCGCCAGTGTGGGCGTGAGCTACGGCGCGCATGAGCCGGAGGCTTTTGTGGCGCTCAAGCCCCTGGTGGTGGCGCACGACGTGGCGCAGCTGCATGACTGGCTGCATGCCCATGCCTGAGCGCCCGGCATGACTGAAGCGATTTTGCTGTGTCAGGCACACGAACTGGCAGACAGCAGTCTGGCCGTGCCCTTCAAGGTGCGTTACTTCGGCAACAACCAGGCGGCTTTTGCAGTGCGTTACCAAGGGCGGGTCTATGCCTACCTGAACCGCTGCAGCCATGTGCCGATGGAAATGGACTTCCAGCCAAATGAGTTTTTTGACCAGTCCGGGCATTGGCTGATGTGTGCCACCCATGGTGCCACTTATGCGCCGCAAACCGGTCAATGCCGCCTGGGACCCTGCCGCGGCGGCCTGGTAAAAATTGAGGTGTCAGAAGCCGATGGCTTGGTGCACTGGCATACTTCCGATAAATTTCAACTGCCCATCTAATAATATGAACGAACCTGTTATTGACCTCGTCGAGCCATCACCCGGGGGACCTGAACCTGACCGGACTCAGGCACCCGAGCCGGCCATGAGCGCGGCCAAGGCGACCAAAATAGCGGCAGACACGACGCTTCAGGGTGACCCGAACTGGGAGCGCGCGACACTTGAAAAGCTGGTTTTTGCGAGTTTGCATGAGCAGCGTCTGGCGCGTCGCTGGCGTACCTTTGTGCGGCTGGCCTGGCTGCTGTTTTTTGTGACGCTGGGCTGGCTGATTTTCAGTGAAGGGGTTAGCAACCAAAATGTGACGACGCCCCACACGGCCATGATTGAAATCAAGGGTGAAATTGCCTCGGGTGCCGAGGCCAGTGCCGAGCTGGTGGTGGCCTCGGCCCGCGCCGCGTTTGAGGATGAAGGGGCCCAGGCGGTCGTGTTGCTGATCAATTCACCCGGCGGCAGCCCGGTGCAGGCCGGCATCATCAATGATGAGATCAGACGCCTTAAGCTTCTGCACAACAAGCCGGTGTATGCCGTGGTCGAGGAGTCGGCGGCTTCTGCGGCCTACTACATTGCGGTCTCGGCCGACAAGATTTTTGTCGACAAAGCCAGCATTGTGGGCAGCATTGGCGTGTTGATGGACGGCTTCGGCTTTACCGGTCTGATGGACAAGCTGGGGGTCGAGCGCCGGCTCATGACGGCGGGTGAAAACAAGGGTTTTCTGGATCCCTTCAGTCCACAAACCGAGACCCAACGCGTCTTCGCCCAGGCCATGCTGGATCAGATCCACCAGCAGTTCATTGCCGTGGTCAAGGAAGGCCGTGGCGAGCGCTTGAAAGAAACCCCCGAGACCTTCAGCGGCTTGTTCTGGAGCGGACAGCAGGCCGTAGCGATCGGACTGGCCGACCAGCTGGGCAGCCTGGATTTTGTCGCGCGGGAGGTGGTGAAAGCCGAAGAAATCATCGACTACACGCGTCGCGACAACGTGGCGGAGCGGCTGGTCAAACGCTTTGGCGTGGCCATGGGCGCCGGCGTCATGTCGGCCTTGAAGGCCGGCGCGGCCCCGCACTGAATTTAATCAGCGGCCGATGGCAAACACGGCCGGTGTGGCGTTGTTCAGCACCGCCGGTTTGAGTTTCCAGTTCTTGATGCTGTCGCTGGCAATGCTGGCACTTTCCAGCGTGAGCCCGCTGCTGATGGCCAGCCGGGTGTTGTGCTGCAGGGTTTGCAGCAGGGCCCCAAACATGGCCAGGTTGCGATAGGGCGTTTCAATGAAGAGCTGGGTCTGGCCGCTTTTGAGCGCCAGTGCTTCCAGCTCCCGAATGCGCTGCACCCGCTCCTGCGGGTCCTGTGGCAAGTAGCCCACAAAAGCAAAATTTTGGCCGTTCAGGCCACTGGCGGCCAAGGCCAGCAGCAGTGACACCGGCCCCACCAGCGGCACCACCGTGATGCCCAGATCATGCGCGGCCCTGACCACCGACGAACCGGGGTCGGCCACGGCGGGCATGCCGGCCTCGCTGACCAGGCCCATGTGGTGCCCGTCAAGTGCCGGTTGAAGCAGCGCGCGGGCATCGAAATTGCCGTTGTGGTCGCCTTTTTTGTGCACTTCGCGTGGCAGCTCCACCAGCGACAGCGCCTGGATCGGCTGGCACAGCGGCGTGATCTCGTTGACGCGTTTCAGGTAGGCGCGCGCCGACTTGGCGTTTTCACACACCCAGTGCGCCAAACTGGCGGCCACCGTGATGGTGCCCATGGGCAGGGTGTCGCGCAAATCGGCGCCTTGGGTGCAGCCAAAGTCCAGCGGCGCGGGCACCAGGTAGAGCCGGCCTTTCATAACACCGCGAGCCCGGCGGCTTCCAGCAGGTGGCAGGTGCGGATCAGCGGCAGGCCGACCAGCGCAGTCGGATCGTCGTTGTCAATGCGCGCCAGCAAGGCAATGCCGAGTCCTTCGCTTTTGGCGCTGCCGGCGCAGTCGTACGGTTGCTCGGCCAGCAGGTAGCGCTCGATCTGCGCGTCGCTCAGGTCCCGGAATTGGACCTTGACGGCTGCAAGCTCGGTTTGGGCGAAGCCGGTGGCCTGGCACACCACCGCGACAGCCGTTTGAAAAATGACGGTCTGCCCGCGCATGCGCTGCAATTGCGCCACGGCGCGCGCGTGGGTGCCGGGCTTGCCCAGCGCTTCGCCGTTGAGGTCGGCCACCTGGTCGGAGCCGATCACCAGGCAGTCAGGATGCTGCGCGGCGACCGCTTGCGCCTTGGCCAGCGCCAAGCGGCGGGCCAGTGGCGCCGGGCCCTCATCGGGCAGCGCTGTCTCGTCCACCTGCGAGGCGATCACGGTAAATGGCAGCCGCAGCCGTTCCAGCAATTGACGGCGGTAAACAGAAGTGGAGGCCAGGATGATCTGGCGTGGGAATGGTTCAGTCATGCCCCGATTCTCTTACACTGCGGGGCATGACGACTTACCAACGCCCTCCCAAAATCGACGTCAAACACGCCGGACAAGCCTCGCAACAACTTTCCGGCCAGGACGCGCTGGCCCATTACGAGCGCCTGATGGAAGAAACGCAGGGTCTTGGCGGGCAGAACACGCTGAACTGGACGGCGCGGGGCGAGCTGGCGCCCGACGCCAAAGGGCAGCTGCAGCCCTGGTTATATTTGAGTGTCAGCACCAGTCTGCCCCTGACCTGTCAGCGTTGTCTCGGGGCGGTGGATGTGCCGGTGCAGATCGAACGGGCTTTCCGCTTTGTCGAAACCGAAGCGCAGGCCGAACAGGAAGATGATGAGTCCCCTGAAGATGTGCTGGTGTTGAGCCGGGACTTTGACCTGGCGGTGCTGATTGAAGACGAGGTACTGATGGATTTGCCGGTGGTGCCGCGTCATGACACCTGCCCCTTGCCGGTCAAGCTGACGGCGGTGGATCCTGACTTTGAGGAGCCCTCGCCCAAGCCGAGCCCCTTTGCGGTGCTGGCTGGTCTGAAAGGTGCCGGTAAACTTTAAGGTTCGAAGTTCTCCGCCTTGGGTTATACTCTGCGGTCTTCGCGCACCACGACGTGCGCTTTTTAATCATTTTCAACGGCTGCCACTCCGGCAGCTTATAGCCTTAAGGAGCGGAACATGGCCGTCCAACAAAACAAAAAGTCCCCTTCCAAGCGCGGTATGCACCGTTCGCACAACGCTTTGGTCGTGCCCGGCATCGCCGTGGAAGCCACCACGGGCGAAACCCACTTGCGTCACCACATCAGCCCCAATGGTTTTTACCGTGGCCGTCAGGTGATCAAGAGCAAGTCTGAAGCCTGATTCTTTCAGACACCCAAGGCCCGGGGCTACCCAATGCGTAGCCCCGGGCCTTTGCTTTTTGAGTCTGATGCCTGTCAGATTCGCCATTGATGTTTGTTGGGCGACCTGTTATTCATGATCACTATTGCTGTTGACTGCATGGGGGGCGACCATGGTCCTGAGGTAACCCTGCCGGCGTGTACCCGTTTTCTGGATCAGCACTCGGACGTGCACTTGATCTTGGTCGGTTTGCCGCAAAGCATGGCAGGTTTTTCCCACGCGCGGGCCACCGTGGTGTTGGCCAGTGAAGTGGTCACCATGGATGATTCGCTTGAAGTTGCGCTGCGGCGCAAAAAAGATTCATCGATGCGCGTGACCATCATGCAGGTCAAGGACGGCGCTGCCCAGGCCGCGGTGTCGGCCGGCAATACCGGCGCCCTGATGGCGATTTCACGTTACTTGCTGAAAACCCTGGACGGCATTGACCGCCCCGCCATTGCCGGGCAAATCCCCAACGCCAAGGGTGGCGCCACCACGGTGCTCGATATGGGGGCCAATGTGGATTGCACAGCCGAACATTTGCTGCAGTTTGCCGTGATGGGCTCGGCGCTGGTGTCGGTGCTCAGCGGCGAGGACAACCCCAGTGTTGGCCTGCTCAATATTGGCGAGGAAGCCATCAAGGGCAATGAAGTCATCAAGAAGGCCGGTGAATTGCTGCGCGCCGCTGGCAAGGCCGGTGACCTCAACTTTCATGGCAATGTCGAAGGCAATGACATTTTCAAGGGCACGGCCGACATCGTGGTGTGTGACGGTTTTGTCGGCAACGTCGCGCTCAAGGCCAGCGAAGGTCTGGCCGGCATGATCGTGGACTTTCTCAAGAGAGAGTTTTCGCGCAATATTCTCACCAAAATGTCCGCCCTCGCTGCCTACCCGGTGATTGCCGCACTCAAGAAACGCATGGACCATCGGCGCTACAACGGCGGTGCCCTGTTGGGTTTGCGTGGTCTGGTGTTCAAGAGCCATGGCTCAGCCGACCAGATGGCTTTTGGCTATGCCCTGACGCGGGCGTATGATGCAGCCCGCAATAATTTGTTAGATCGTGTTCGGGTTCGAATTGCCCATGCCGCTCCGCTGTTGGCGAGTGACGACGTGCCCATTTAATCGCAGACGACTTCCTCGGCTTGATTCATGAAAATCTACTCTCGTATTACCGGTACCGGCAGTTATTTGCCGCCGCGGCGTCTCACCAATGCAGATCTGGTGGCTGAACTGGCGACCCAGGGCGTGGAGTCCAGCGATGACTGGATCGTTGAGCGCACCGGCATCCGTGCCCGGCATTTCGCTGATGCTGACATGGCCAGCAGTGACCTGGCCTTGCATGCAGCGCGCCAGGCCTTGCAGGCGGCGGGTGTGCAAGCCGAAGACATTGACCTGATCATCGTGGCCACCTCGACGCCCGACATGGTGTTTCCGTCCACAGCCTGTATTTTGCAGGGCAAGCTGGGTGTCAAAGGCGCTGCGGCCTTTGATGTGCAGGCAGTTTGCAGCGGCTTCATTTATGCCCTGACCATTGCCGATTCGCTGATCAAGTCGGGTACCGCGACAAAGGCGCTGGTGATTGGTTCCGAGGTGTTTTCGCGCATCCTGGACTTCAAGGACCGCACCACCTGCGTGTTGTTCGGTGACGGCGCAGGTGCGGTGGTGCTGGAAGCCTCCAAAGAGCCCGGCATTCTGGCCACCGACATTCACGCCGATGGCAGTTACACAAAAATTCTGTGTGTGCCCGGGCATGTCAGCGGCGGCAGTATTCTGGGTGACCCGATGCTGCGCATGGACGGCCAGGCGGTCTTCAAGCTGGCGGTGGGTGTGCTCGAAGAATCGGCCCGCGCCGTGTTGGCCAAGGCGGGCAAGACCGATGCCGACATCGACTGGCTGATCCCGCACCAGGCCAACATCCGCATCATGCAGAGCACCGCGCGCAAGCTCAAGTTGCCCATGGACAGGGTGGTGGTCACGGTGGATCAGCACGGCAATACCTCGGCGGCCTCGATCCCGCTGGCGCTCGACACCGCGGTACGCAATGGCCAGGTCAAGCCCGGGCAAACCTTGTTGCTCGAAGGCGTCGGTGGTGGCTTTACCTGGGGTGCTGTGCTGCTGAAGCTGTGAGCGACGCCACTTGTCGCTTACGGGGTAAAGTATTGCCTCTCATCTCTATCTGACAAAAATGAAACCTTTTGCATTTGTTTTTCCGGGCCAGGGTTCGCAGTCTGTGGGCATGCTTGACGGCTGGACTGATCACCCGCAAGTGCGCGCCGCCGTGCAGGAAGCCTCCGATGCCCTGAACGAAGACATCGGCCTGCTGATCAAGGAAGGCCCCAAGGAAGCGCTGGCGCTCACCACCAACACCCAGCCCGTGATGCTGGTGGCCGGTGTGGCGGCCTACCGGGTCTGGATGGCTGAGGTGGGTGTGGCGCCACAAGCCCTGGCCGGTCACTCGCTGGGCGAGTATGCGGCCCTGGTTGCCGCCGGCGTGCTCACTTTGGCGCAGGCTGCACCGCTGGTGCGCTTTCGGGCCCAGGCCATGCAGGACGCCGTGCCGGTGGGCGTGGGCGCCATGGCCGCCATTCTGGGCATGGATGCGGCCAGGGTCAGTGCCGGTTGTGCTGAAGTCACGGCCTCTTTTGGTCCCGGTTCAGCTGAGATCGTCGAAGCGGTCAATTTCAATGACCCCGGTCAGACCGTCATTGCGGGCTCCAAGGCGGCTGTTGAGCAGGCTTGCGTGGCACTGAAAGCCCAGGGCGCCAAGCGCGCCTTGCCCTTGCCGGTGTCGGCGCCGTTTCACTCCAGCCTGATGAAGCCAGCGGCGCTCAAGCTCAAGGAAAAATTACAGGACACGGTCTTTGCACCCTCTCAAATACCGGTGGTCAACAACATCGATGTGGCTGTGGAGCAGGACGCGGTCCGGATCCGCGATGCGCTGTTTCGCCAGGCCTTTGGCCCGGTGCGCTGGGTCGAATGTGTTCAGGCGCTGGGTGCGCGCGGTTTGCCCACCCTGGTCGAATGCGGCCCGGGCAAGGTGCTGGCCGGCATGACCAAGCGCATCAACGCCGAGATGCAGGGCTTGCCCTTGTTTGATCTGGCCAGCCTGACTGAGGTCAAAACTTTTCTTCTGGATGCGCAAACAACATGAGTGAAATCAAATTTGAAGGCCAGGTGGCCCTGGTCACGGGCGCCTCACGCGGCATTGGTGCTGCCATTGCGCTGGCTTTGGCCGAGCGTGGCCTCAAAGTCATCGGCACCGCCACCACGGCAGAGGGTGCGGCCAAGGTGTCGCAGTCGCTGGCACGCTACGTTGGCTGCATGGGTCGGGTGCTGGATGTCAATGACCCGACCGGCGTGGATGCGCTGATCGACAGCATCGTCAAGGAACACGGCGGGCTGCAGATTCTGGTGAACAACGCCGGCATCACACGCGACAACCTGGCCATGCGCATGAAGGATGACGAATGGGATGCCGTGCTTGACACCAACCTCAAGGCGGTCTTTCGCATGAGTCGCGCCGTCATGCGCACCATGATGAAGCAGCGCTACGGCCGCATCATCAGCATCACCTCGGTGGTGGGGGCTTCGGGCAACCCGGGCCAGGCCAACTATGCGGCGGCCAAGGCCGGTGTCGCTGGCATGACGCGTGCCCTGGCGCGTGAACTGGGCTCGCGCAACATCACGGTCAACTGCATTGCGCCCGGTTTCATTGAAACCGACATGACCGCCAACTTGGCCGACGAGCAGCAAAAGGCCTTGCTGAGCCAGATTCCCCTGGGGCACCTGGGCAAACCGGCTGACATCGCGCACGCCGTGTCTTACCTGGCGTCACCGCAGGCGGCTTACGTCACAGGACAAGAATTGCACGTCAATGGTGGTATGTTCATGGCCTGAGGGCCAGGCGCCATTGATGTCACAATAAAGCCGCGTTATCCGTACGGCCGCCGGGTTCAGGAGTGCTCTCCAAGCCCGGCTAAAATCACGGATCTTTTCACAACCCTTTGAGGGAACCCATGAGCGATATTGAAGCACGCGTTAAAAAAATCATTGCCGAACAACTCGGTGTTGAAGAATCCCAAGTGACCAACGAGAAAGCCTTCGTGGCTGATCTGGGCGCAGACTCCCTGGACACCGTTGAACTCGTGATGGCACTGGAAGACGAATTCGGCATTGAAATTCCGGACGAAGATGCTGAAAAGATCACCACGGTGCAAAACGCCGTCGACTACGCGACCAACCACAAAAAAGCGTAATCCTGAGGGCGTGCGCCCTGCAGGGGTGGCGCCAAGGTCAGCATCACATGCCGGTCATTGACAGGTGCCTGGATGCTGGCAGTACCCAATTTTCATCCCATCCCGTCCTGGGGTGGGGTTCCATTCGGACGAACCACTGACTGCTTATGAACATGCCTCGTCGTCGCGTTGTCGTTACCGGTTTGGGTTGTGTCAGTCCCGTTGGCAACACGGTGGACACGACCTGGGCCAATTTGTTGGCGGGTCAGTCCGGTGTGGGCTTGATCACCCACTTCGACGCCTCCACTTTCAGCTGCAAAATAGCAGCCGAGGTCAAGGGCTTTGACATCGAGTCCTACATGAGCGCCAAAGAGGCGCGCACCATGGACACCTTCATTCACTTTGGCATTGCCGCCGCGGCACAGGCCGTCGCGGACGCCGGCCTGCCCACGGGCGAGGCCTTGAGTGACGAACTGGCCACGCGCATTGCCTGCGTGATCGGCTCCGGCATTGGTGGCCTGCCCATGATCGAAAACGTGCACACCGAATTTGTGCAGCGCGGCGCACGCCGCATTTCGCCATTTTTTGTGCCGTCCACCATCGTCAACATGATTGCCGGCCACGTGTCCATCCGTTTTGGCTTCAAGGGCCCGAACCTGGCCATCGTGACTGCCTGCACCACCGGCCTGCATTGCATTGGTCAGGCTGGCCGCATGATCGAGTACGGCGACGCTGATGTGGTCGTGGCGGGTGGCTCCGAGGCCACGATCTCGGCGTTGGGTGTGGGTGGCTTTGCCGCCATGCGCGCCCTCAGCACCCGCAATGATGACCCTGCCACCGCCTCACGCCCCTGGGACAAAGACCGCGATGGTTTTGTGTTGGGCGAAGGTGCCGGTGTCATGGTGCTGGAAGAATACGAACACGCCAAGGCACGCGGCGCCAAGATTTATGCAGAACTGGCTGGTTTTGGCATGAGTGCCGATGCAGGTCACATGACTGCGCCCAACATGGACGGCCCACGCCGCGCCATGGTCAGCGCCCTCAACAATGCCGGCCTCAATGCCGATCAGGTCGACTACGTCAATGCGCACGGCACTTCCACGCCGCTGGGTGACGTCAATGAATCCAACGCCATCAAGGCAGCTTTGGGTGACCACGCCAAAAACGTCGTGGTCAATTCCACCAAGTCCATGACGGGTCACCTGCTCGGTGGCGCCGGCGGGCTGGAGTCTGTGGTCACGGTGCTGGCTTTGCACCACCAGAAGAGCCCCCCCACGATCAATATCTTCAACCAGGATCCTGAATGTGACCTGGACTACTGCGCCAACACGGCGCGTGACATGAAGATCGATGTAGCGGTCAAGAACAACTTCGGCTTTGGCGGTACCAACGGGTCGCTGGTTTTCAAGCGGGCGCCCTGACGTTCCAGTCTGAGCGCACCCTCCCATGTACAACGCCCCAGCGGTGACTTATCCGGTGGGGCGTTCGCATTTTCAGGCGGGCCTGACCTTGGCGGTCGGCCTGGCGGGCGCCTTGGCGCAAGGCGCCTGGTGGCTGTTGTCTGACGCACATGGGCCGGTTCAGGGACTGGCTTGGCTGCTTTGGTTGGGTTTTTGTGGCTGGGCGCTCTGGAGCAAACTGCACACACCCCGGGCGCAGGTGGTTTGGGATGGCCAGGAATGGCGCTTGCAGGCGGGCGCCTTGAACCTGCTTGTGACGCCGCAGGTGATTCTGGACGTGCAGCACAGCCTGCTGCTCTGTTTGCGGCCTGAAACCGGGCTGGCGCGGTGGGTCTGGCCGGCGCAACAGGCGCAGCCTGCGCGCTGGCTGGCCTTGCGCCGCGCCTTGTTCAGTCCTGCGGCACACGCCGACCCGTCCCGTTTGGCCGCGTTGCCAGAGGTCTGAATGGCTGCCGACCAAGAACCAGGCTCAGACGTCACGCCGCAGCCCGGCGACAGT
>JBASJO010000429.1:0-2610 GCA_049655365.1 Rhodoferax sp.
TGCGGTGCGCAAGCTGGAGCCCCGCATTGCGCTCGAAGCCATTGACTCGGACGTGATCAAGACCTATGTCAAGCTCGGGCTGGGCGTGGGCATTGCCGCCGAAATGTCGGTGCGCGACCTGGTGGACGGCGGCCCCAACCCTGAACTGGTGGTGCGGCCGGCCGGCCAGTTGTTCGGCCAGAATGTGGCCCGGGTCGCCTTCAAGCGTGGCGCTTACCTGCGCAATTTTGTCTACCAGTTTGCCGAATTGCTCAGCTCCCGCCTGACCCGCAACCTCGTCGCCCGCGCCATGACGGGGCATGTGACTGATTATGAATTGTGAGACCTTGCGGGACAGACCAAGATTTGCGCAGCAAAT
This sequence comes from Rhodoferax sp., assembly GCA_049655365.1. Lineage (GTDB taxonomy): Bacteria > Pseudomonadota > Gammaproteobacteria > Burkholderiales > Burkholderiaceae_C > Rhodoferax. The sequence goes on from JBASJO010000429.1 coordinate 359, forward strand.
TTGCTCTGTCCTCAACAAATTAGAACCTGCGGGACAGACCGCAGCTCGTGCAGCGAGCAAGCTCTGTCCTCAACAAATTAAAGGATTGCGGGACAGACCAAGATTTGCGCAGCAAATTTGCTCTGTCCTCAACTGATTAAAAAATGATTAGCCTCCAAACCAAACTCCCCAACGTCGGCACCACCATCTTTACCGTCATGTCCGCCCTGGCCACCGAAAAAAATGCGGTCAATCTGGGGCAGGGCTTTCCGGACTTTGACTGCGATCCGCGCCTGGTCGATGCGGTCACCCTGGCCATGCAGCAGGGCAAAAACCAGTACCCGCCAATGACTGGTGTGCCGCTTCTGCGCGAGGCCGTGGCCGACAAGATCGCGGCGCTCTACCAGTTTTCCTACGACCCGGGCACCGAGATCACCATCACCGCGGGCGCCACGCAGGCGATCCTGACGATCATTCTGGCCATCGTGCACCCGGGTGACGAGGTGATCGTGCTCGAGCCCTGCTACGACAGTTATGTGCCCAACATCGAACTGGCGGGTGGTGTCACCGTGCGGGTGCCCTTGACGCCCGGCACGTTCCGCCCCGATTTCGAAAAGATAGCGGCGGCCATCACGCCCAAAACGCGCGCCATCATCGTCAACTCGCCGCACAACCCGAGCGGCACGGTCTGGTCAGCCGCCGAGATGGGGCAGTTGGAGGCTTTGCTGGCCCCGACCAATGTGGTTTTGATCAGCGACGAGGTCTACGAACACATGGTCTTTGACGGCCAGCAGCACCAGAGTGCGGCCAGGTTCCCGGGCCTGGTGGAGCGCGCCTTTGTGGTGTCCAGTTTTGGCAAGACCTACCATGTGACCGGCTGGAAAGTGGGTTATGTGGCGGCGCCGGCGGCGCTTACCCATGAGTTTCGCAAAGTGCACCAGTTCAATGTGTTCACCGTCAACACCCCGGTGCAGTACGGCCTGGCGGCCTACATGGCGCACCAGGACGCCTACCTCCAGCTGGCCGATTTTTACCAGGAAAAGCGGGACTTGTTTCGCGCCGGGCTGAAAGACAGCAAGTTCAAGCTGCTGCCCTGTGAAGGCACTTATTTCCAGTGTGTCGACACCTCGCAGGTCAATGACCTGAAGGAAGCCGATTTCTGCAAATGGCTGACCTCCGAGATCGGCGTGGCAGCCATTCCCCTGTCGGCCTTTTACGGCGCAGGGTTTGATCAGCAGGTGGTGCGTTTTTGTTTTGGCAAAAAAACCGACACCTTGAAGCTCGCGTTGGAAAAATTGCAGCGTTTGTAAGCCGGTTGCGAGGCCGAAGCTTGCGGTTCATCAATGCAGGCCCGGCAGCGGTGACCCATCATGTCGTCAGTACTTTGACCAAGGATCGAGCATGAGCACCCCTGAAAAATTTGTCTATGTATTTGGCAGCAGCCGCACCGAAGGCGCAGCCGCCATGAAAAACCTGCTCGGTGGCAAGGGCGCCAACCTGGCCGAAATGTGCCGCCTGGGCATCACGGTGCCCTCGGGCTTCACCATCAGCACCGAGGCCTGCACCGCCTTCACCGAACAGGGCCGCGAGGCTGTTTTTGAGCTGATCCAGGGCGAAGTGCTGGCAGGCGTGAAGTTCCTCGAAGCAGAGATGGGCAAGACCTTTGGCGACGCCAGCGACCCCTTGCTGCTGTCGGTGCGCTCCGGTGCGCGCGCCTCCATGCCCGGCATGATGGACACCATTCTGAACCTGGGCCTGAACGACGAGGCCGTTTTGGGCCTGGCGCGCAAAACCAATGACGCGCGATTTGCCTGGGACTCCTACCGTCGCTTTGTGCAGATGTATGGCGACGTGGTGATGGGCCTGAAGCCGGTGTCCAAGGAAGACCACGACCCGTTCGAAGTCATCATCGACATGGTGAAGGCGCAAAAGGGGGTGCAGCTCGACACCGACCTGGACGCCGAAGACCTCAAGGAACTGGTGCAGCGCTTCAAATCGCTGATTCGCGCGCGCATCGGCCGCGACTTTCCGACCGACCCGTGGGAACAACTCTGGGGCGCGGTCTGGGCGGTGTTCGAGAGCTGGAACAACGAGCGCGCCTGTGTCTACCGCGAGCTCAATGACATTCCCGCCTCCTGGGGCACGGCGGTGAACGTGCAGGTCATGGTGTTTGGCAACCTGGGCGACAACAGCGCCACCGGCGTGGCTTTTTCACGCGATGCAGGCACCGGCGAGGATTTGTTCAACGGCGAGTTTCTGGTCAACGCCCAGGG
>JBASJO010000430.1:0-1517 GCA_049655365.1 Rhodoferax sp.
GCACGGTGTCACGCGTGTTCACGCTGTCGCAGGACGTCGACGATGCCAAGGCGGTGGCCAAATACGAAGATGGCGTGCTGACGCTGGACCTGCCCAAAAAGGCCAGCACCTCGTCCAAGAAACTGGCGATCCAGTAAGCCGACTGGCGGCGTCACCGCATGAACACCCTGACCAAACTGGCCCTGGGCCTGCTCGGGCAAAACAAGCCCGGGCCGGCCCAGGGCGACGCCGCCGACAGCATCACGCTGCCGGCAGCGAACACGCGCGGTGGCTTGCCGCTGATGCAGGCGCTGGCGCAGCGCCAGTCGCTGCGCGAGTTTGCCCCCGAGCCGCTGCCCCTGAACCTGCTGTCCAACCTGCTGTGGGCCGCCGCCGGCCTGAACCGCCCGGAGCTGGGCGGGCGCACCATACCCAGCGCCATGAATGCACAGGAGGTGGATATCTATGTGGCCACGACCAACAGGTGCTGTTGTCGCAAACGGTGGGGCGCAAGGCGCCCTACCCTGTTTTACCGGCCAAATAGTCGAGCACGTCGTTGAACGACACCAGCCGGGCGTAGTCTGTTTCGGGGATCGTGACCCCGAAGTGCTCGTGCAAGCTCACCAGAAAGTTGAGCCAGTCCATCGAGTCCAGGTCGACCTGGCTGCGCAGCGGCCGCGCCGGGTCGAGCGTGCCAGGCTCCAGCTCGGGCGCGATGGCACGCAGCAGGTTCATGACGGTGGTGGACAGGGGTTCCGGGTTCACGGTACAGCCCCTGCCAGCACGTGCGGCTGCTGCAGCACATCCCGCAATTCGGCCAGAAACAGCGCGCCCTGGTGACCATCGGAGACCCGGTGGTCGGCGGCCAGGGTGGCGCACAGCACCGGCTGGGCACACACCACACCATCCACGACCCAAGGCCGGGTCACGATGCCACCAAAACCCACCAACGCCACCTGCGGCGGGTAAATCACACCGAACACCGACCCGATGGCCTGCTCGCCCAGATTGGTGATGGTGATGGTGGCATCCGATATCTCGGAGCTGCGCAGTGAACCTGCGCGGGCGCGCTTCACCAGGTCCGATAAATCATGCATCAGCTGTTCCAGTGATTTGCGCTGCACGTCGTGAATCGCCGGCGCCACCAGCCCGCCGCCGCGCAGCGAAATGGCCACGCCGGCATGCACCGCCGCGCTCGGATGGAACTGGCCATCCAGATAAACACCACTGAGTTCTGGCCTGTTTTTGAGCGCCACCGCCACGGCCTTGAGCAGCAGCACAGCCGGCAGCAGGCGCTCGGTGATGGGCAGGCCGGCGTTGCGCTGTTGCAGCCAGTCCAGCGCCGCCTGCAGGGAAAAGGTTTCGGCTAGGTAGTAATGCGGGATCTCGCGCTTGGAGCGGCTCATGGCCGCGGCAATGGCCTGGCGCATGTCTTGTTGACGCTGCGACGGTGCCGGCGTTATCGTCCCTTCGGCCGCAGTGGCGACTTCACTCTTCGGCCTTGCTGGCGTTGCTTGTGTGGGCACGGCTGAAACCTC
>JBASJO010000431.1:0-6992 GCA_049655365.1 Rhodoferax sp.
ATTTTCCATGTTTGATTTCCGCTGGGCTTGCCTTCGTGGTTTGCTCAGACCCGCAGACGAACTGAGCAAGCCTCAGTCGCCTGTCAAGTCAGTGCCAGTGCCATGGCTGGGAAAAGTGCGATCAGCAGCAACACGATCAACATCACGGCCACGTAAGGCATGGAGCCAGCGAAGATGCTCTCGACCGACACTTTGGGGTCGTTCAGGGTGGACTTGACCGTGAACACCGAAATGCCAAAGGGCGGCGTGAGCAGGCCGATCTCCACCGCAATGACGGTAATGATGCCGAAGTGGATCAGGTTGAAGCCCAGCCCGGCAGCGATCGGCACGGCCACCGGCGTCATGATCAGAAGGATGGAGCTGGAGTCCAGAATCATGCCGAGCAGGAGTAGGATGACCACATAAAGGAACAGGAAACCGTAAGGTCCCAGACCTGCGTCCTGCACCAGGTCGCTGATAGCCATGGGCACACCTGCCACAGATAGCATGCGGCTGTAGAAGCCCGCAGCCACCAGCAAGATCAGGATGCCAACCGACACAGCGCCGGTTTCGGTGAGCACGCGCCAGAGGTTGCCACCGCCAAGCTTGCGCCGCAGGATGGCGATGACGAAAGCCCCAAAGGCCCCCACGCCACCCGCCTCTGTGGGCGTGAAGAAACCCGAGTAAAGGCCGCCTAGCACCAGAGCTACCAGCACGGCAATAGGCACCAGCTTGCCCAGCATCTCGGAGGTGGTGAGCAGGCGTTCGGTGCTAAGCTTGGCTGCCAACTGTGCCTGGCGTTTGAGGTCGAACACTAGGCCTGGCGTAAAACGGGCCATCAGCATGATCATCACGGCGAAGGCTGCCGCCATGGCGAAGCCGGGAATGATGCCGGCAATGAATAGGGTCCCGATGGACTGCTCGGCCAGCACGCCGTAGATTATGAGCAGCAGGCTGGGCGGGATCATCATGCCCAGCACCGAGCTGCCCGCCACGGTGCCTGCCGCGAAGCTCGCGCGGTAGCCATGGCTCACCATCTCGGGAACTGCCACGCGGGTGAACACGGCCGCTGAAGCAATGGAGACACCGGTGACGGCCGCAAAAACCGTGTTGGCTGCCACCGTGGCCACACCCAGGCCGCCGCGCAGGCGCCGCAGAAGCGTCTCGGCTACATCAAACGTGTCCTTGCCGACGTTCGATATCGACACCAGCAACCCCATCAACACGAAGAGCGGGATGGTCGCAAAGATGTAGTCGGCCACGCCGTTGTAGGCAGACAGATACATCAGCCGCATGGCCATATCCACGTTCTCGCGAATGAGCCAGATACCCGCGAAGCCTACAGCTGTGAGGGCGACCGCAATGTGCACGCCGAAGAGGACGAGAAATACCAAGGCTCCGATCAGGAGCCCACCCAGTTCCAGTTCGCTCATACTTGTGCTCCGTTGGAAGGTGCTTGACGCAGTAGCGAAGGAATGCAGGCCAGGTAGGCCAGGGCGGCTGCCAAGGAGCCCAGCACGATGAGAGCGCGGAACGGCCAGGTGACCACGGTGAAGACACCTTGCACGCCGAAGTATTCATGTATCTTCATGGCTTCAGTCAGCTCGGGCCAGGCGATCCAGGCGAGTGCGAAGAAGAGCATTGCGCCGACCACGACGTTGAACACCTCCAAGGCCTTGAAAGCGCCCGGCGCGTGCTTGCCCACGATGCGCAGCAGGAAGTCGCTGCGGGTCATGCGGCCCGAACAAATTGCTGCGGCTAGCTGTAGGAAGACGATAGAGGCCACCGAGCGGGCGGCAAACTCGGCCACACCGGTGATGGGCGAATCAAAGAAGTTGCGCCCGAGCACGTCAGCAACGATCAGCAACATCATGAGAAATATCCACACCGTGCCCACGGCCGCAAGCACGTTGGCCACGCCTTGCAGGGGGTTGGTGAGGCCGGCGACCGCTGGGGTTTCGCTGGCGAAGTCGGATTCATTGTGCACATGTCACCTGTGAAGTCTGGAAGAAACACCGCCCGGCAGCGCAGGGCGACGCCGGGCGGATAAGTGGGTAGATCAGCGGTTTTGCAGGTCCCAGTCGCGCAGGGGTTTCACGCCTCTGGCGCGCAGTTCGTCGAAGTAGGCCTTGAGCACCTGCTTGCCTGCGTCACCCGTGCCCTGCAACCAGGGCGCCACGATGTTGGGCAGACCGCTAACCCATTTGGCCTTTTCAGACTGAGGTAGTTCTGTGATCTGCAATCCGGCGGTTTTCATAGTGTCCAGCGCGGCATTGGCCGTCTTGGTGACGTGCTTGCCGTGAGCCACCGAGGTGGCCTTGCCGGCTTTGAGCATGGCGTCCTGCACGTCCTTGGGCAGGCCGTCGAAAACCTTCTTGTTCACCGCCACGCTGCCAAAGTACATGGCGCCGATATCGATACGTGTCAATTGCTTTGCCACCTCGTGCACACGAGCCGGACCGATGCCGCTGGCAAACGACAGCGCGCCATCGGTCACACCGGTCTGAATGTTGGTGTAGTAGGTGGTCAGCGCGCCGTCCACCGGCGTGGCGCCGGTCTCGCGCAACCAGTTGGCCGAGGTGCCGGGTGCGTTGATGCGTTTATTCTTTAGACTGGCCATGTCCTTCACCGGGAAGGTAGCGTAAATGTCGTAGCTATCGGTGATCAAAGAGGACAACGGCACCATGTTCTGTGCGGCCCAGCTGTCGCGCAGCGCCGGTACGGTAGCGTTGAGCTTGTCGAAGATTTCGATGAGTTGCTCGTGATTGGTGGTGGCGAACGGGGTGAAATAGGTTACGTTCTGCAACGGCATAGCGGAGTTTTCCCACACCGTACCGACCATGCCCACGTCCACGATTCCGTCGCGCACGGCAGCGCGCGTGTCGGTGAACTTGTAGAGCGTGCCACCGTAGTTTTCGCGCCAGCGTACCTCGTACTTGGCACCGCCTTCTTTAAGAATGCGGTCTACCTCGGGCTGGAATACCTCTTTCATGGCGAAGGCCCAGATGTTAGTCGTGGGGTGGCTGGAGCCGATATTGACCGTAACCCGCTGCTGAGCCAGCGCAGATCCGACGGTTATGGTGGCGCCCATGGCGACCAGCGTTGCAAACGCGATTTTTTTGAGTTTCATAGTGTCTCCTCGGTGGGTTGGTTGGTTGGCTAAGTAGAAAGCCTGGTGGCAAAGCGGACCGGCGCCTTCACGTCAGCCCGATTAAAAGGTATCGAATTTGTGTTGGGCTTAGCGATTGATGTCTTGCCTTTATGTTTTGTGAACAGGTCTTGACTGGCTTGCAGATAGGCGTACACACGGTCGCGCACCAGGGATTCGTCGTAACCATCATGCGCGCTGTCGCTGTAGACGTCTTGCGCGTAAATCCATCGGCGCATGGCGATGTAGAAGAAGCCACCGTGGAGACCCATGAGCAGTTCAAGCTCGCGCTCGCTGGGCTTGGCTCGGCTTGCAACTCCACGAAAGCGGCGCGTCTCGCGGATGAGGCGAGGGAAAAGTCGCTCGCGCAACATGGCAAAAAATCGATCGGTAATGGTGTGATCGGTCAGACCGGAGAACACCAAGATGCGCACGAACGACTGCGACAGCGTGATCGTCACGTATTCCAGGTAGAAGGCCGTTAACTTATCTTCTGGCGAAATGTCGGGGGAATCGAAAAGGGCGTTCCACTCAACGCGCCAACGGCCTTCGAAAACTTCAGCGTACACGCGGTCGATGAGTGCCTGCTTGGTAGGGAAGTAGTGGTAGAGCAAGGCATGGGTGACCCCGATGCTTTTTGCGAGATCGCGTAGTTGGCCACTGAACCCATGCACTGAAAAGAACTGAATCGCGCCATCCAGAATTTGTCGCTCGCGCTCACCCACACTCATGCGCCGGCGCGCTAGGGCGCTTGGTGTCGTCGTGTCCTCTTTCTTGGCCTTCTTAGGGTTTTTCTGTATACGCAAGCTATTTACCAACTGGTTAATCAATCGTATCATTGTCTACCGTTTGGTAAACCAAACACACCCGTGAAAACCCGAGGATTGAACGCATGGAATTGACTGGAGATATTCTGATCGGCGCGCCGCGCGAGAAAGTCTGGGTTGGGCTCAACGACCCGGTGATCCTGGCGCGATGTATCCCCGGCTGCGAAAGCATGGAAGCCACGAGCCCAACAGAACGCACCGCGCGCGTGGCCGTGAAGGTGGGCCCCGTGCGTGCCCGCTTCGTGGGTCATGTGCGGATGGAAGACATTCGCCCCAACGAAGGTTGTGTGCTGCGCTTCCAGGGTTCTGGCGGTGCTGCCGGTATGGCTAAAGGCCACTCGAACGTGGAGCTCACTGACGAGGCCGGTGGCACGCGTTTGCGCTACACCGCCCAGGCATCGATCGGCGGCAAGCTGGGGCAGGTGGGTGGTCGCATGATCGACGCTGCTTCCAAGCAAATGGCGGATCAGTTCTTTACTGCGTTTAATGAGCAGATGGTCGGTGTGCCTGTGAGTGAGCCTGAGGCGATTCAGCCTTCCGAGAGAGCTGCTACTTCGCATGCCGCCGCACCGGTGCCGTCCACCTTCGTACCGCATTCCGTCCAAGCAACCCAGCCCACACAACCCGCCGTCAGCGGCGAAGGCGTACGCGTGCTGTGGTTTTTGCTGGGTGCCCTGTCCACCGCCTTCGGTGTGTGGATTGCCTCTTTGCTGACCCGTTGAGGATCGCTCCATGAAAGCTGCAAACTTCGACTATGTCAAGCCCACTTCCGTCGATCAGGTTCTCTCTCTGCTGAAGGAGCACGGCGACGACGCCCGCCTGCTCGCTGGCGGCCAGACCCTGATGGCCACACTGAACATGCGCCTTTCAGAGCCACAAATCTTGATCGACATCACTGGTATTGAGGCCCTACGCGGCATCAGTGTTCAGGGCAGCATACTGCGCATCGGTGCGCTGGCCACACATACCGAGATCGAGTTCAACCCGCTAGTGGCGCGCCATACGCCCCTGCTGAAAGCGGCCGCACCCCATATCGCGCACCGCGCCATACGTAACAGCGGTACCTGGGGTGGCTCCATCGCTTACGCCGACCCGGCGGCCGAGTGGCCTGCCTGCCTGCTGGCACTGGAGGGTACTGTCATTGCGAGCGGACCCCAGGGCGAGCGTCGCATCGCCGCTGACGATTTCTTCACCGGTCTCTACAGCACTGCGCTGAGGCCGGACGAGCTGCTGGCTGCCTGCGAGATACCGATGGCAAGCGCCGGCCACTGGTTTGGCTTCAGCGAACTGGCTCGCCGACACGGTGACTACGCCATCGTCGGCCTGGCCGCCACCGCCCGGCGCGACGGCATGGCGCTTCACGGCGTGCGCATCGTACTGCTGGGTGTGGACGCCACACCGGTACGCGCGCGCCAGACCGAAACGCTGCTGGAAGGCCGCGCGCTGGACATTGCCACGGTGACCCAGGCTGTGGCGAGCCTGCGCAGCGAGATCGACCCGCTGCCCGACCTAACCAACACCCCCGACACCAAGCGGCATCTCGCTGGCGTGCTGCTGCAGCGCATGCTGCCTGTCAGCGCAACCATCTGAGCCTTTAAGGAACAACCATGGCAGACATCTACCCGATCAAAGTCACCGTCAACGGCAAGATGCACCAGTGCAGCGTGCAACCGCGCACTCACCTGGTGGATTTTCTGCGCGAGGACCTCGGCCTCAAAGGCAGCCACCTCGGCTGCGAGCACGGCGTGTGCGGCGCCTGCACCGTCGAACTCAATGGACATACCGTGCGCGGTTGTCTCACCTTGGCCGTACAGGCCGATGGTGGTCAGGTGCAGACCATAGAAGGGGTGAGCGCCTCCGGCACCATCCGTGACCTTCAAGATGCCTTCGTACGCCGCAACGCGCTGCAATGCGGCTTCTGCACGTCGGGTATGTTGATGGCGGCCAAGGAGCTGGTAGAGCAGATGCCCCATGCCAATCGCACCGAGGTACGCGACTGGATTTCAGGCAACTACTGCCGCTGCACCGGCTACCAGTCCATTGTTGACGCTATCTGTGATGTGCTGCAACAACGCAAGGAGATCGCATGAAACGCGACACCGTAAACCTGGAACCCGGTGTTGACCACAGCCTTCCGCTGGCTCCCGTCAACGACGACCAGCGTTACATCGGCGTCTCTGTGCCGCGCGGCGGCATCGGACGCCTGACCCAGGGACTGGGTCAGTACCTCGACGATATCGAACTGCCACGCATGGCGCACGTCGTCTATTGGCGCAGCCCGGTGGCGCACATGCGCATTAACTCGGTGAATGCCAGCTTCGCGCGCGCCATGCCGGGCGTTTTGTTGGTGGCCGACGGTAAAGACCTTGCCAAAGTCTGTAAGCCATGGGTGGCCACGTTGGGCCACCTCGCAGGAATGAAGTCGGCACCCCAATACGCGCTTGCATTGGACCGCGCGTGTTGGCAAGGCGAACCTGTGGTCGCTGTGGTAGCAGAGACCCGCGCCGAAGCAGAAGACGCCTTGGCCTACATCGAGGTGGACTGGGAAGAGTTGCCCGCGGCCACCGATATGCTCACGGCGCTGGATGTGTCCACGCCTCTGATCCACCCCGAGCTCGGTGACAACCTGTGCTTCACCCGCACGCTGGATGTAGGGCAAGTAGAAGAAACTTTTGCTAGCGCCGATGTCGTAGCCGACATCGAGTTCGAGTTTGGCCGTCACACCGGGGTGACGCTGGAGCCGCGCGCGCAGATCGCGCACTGGAGCCCGGCCGATCGGCGCCTTACCGTGCACCACTCATGCCAGGCACCGCACATGATGCAGGACCTGTACGGGCGGCAGTTCGACCTGCCAGCCAGCGCCATCCGCGTGGTTTGCAAGGACGTGGGCGGCTCGTTCGGCATCAAGGTGCATGCCTACCCTGACGACTTCGCCACCGTAGCGCTCTCCATCATGTTGGGTCGCCCGGTGAAGTTCGTGGCCGACCGGCTGGAAAGCTTCACCAGCGACATCCACGCGCGCCACCACTACATCAAGG
>JBASJO010000432.1:0-12857 GCA_049655365.1 Rhodoferax sp.
TTGTCATCGGCGTCAACAACCTGGGCTCGTGTTTTGGTTCCACCGGCCCGATGCACACCCACCCCGACACCGGGCGCGTGTATGGTGCCGATTTTCCGGTGGTCACGGTCGAAGACTGGGTCAACGCGCAAGCACGGCTGCTCGATGCCCTGGGCATCCAGACGCTGGCCGCGGTGATGGGCGGCAGCCTGGGAGGCATGCAGGCGCTGAGCTGGGCGCTGCAGTACCCGGACCGGGTGCGTCACGCGGTGGTGATTGCCAGTGCACCCAACCTGACGGCAGAAAACATTGCCTTCAACGAAGTGGCCCGGCGCGCCATCCAAACCGACCCCGACTTTCATGGCGGCAATTTCTACGAGCAGGGCACGGTGCCCAAACGCGGCCTGCGCATTGCCCGCATGATTGGCCACATCACCTACCTCAGCGACGATGTGATGAACGAGAAGTTTGGCCGTCAGCTGATTGCCAGCAGCCAAAGCGAGCAGGATCGCAATTTCTTTTACAGCACTTTAGAAGCCGAGTTCCAGATCGAAAGCTACCTGCGTTACCAGGGCGACAAGTTTGCCGAGTACTTTGACGCCAACACCTACCTGTTGATCACCCGCGCGCTCGACTACTTTGACCCGGCTCGGCGTTTTGACGGCAATTTGAGTCAGGCACTGGCGCGGGCCACGTCCAAATTTTTACTGGTGAGCTTTACCACCGACTGGCGCTTTGCCCCCAAACGCAGCCGCGAGATCGTTAAGGCGCTGCTCGACAACAAGCGTGACGTGAGTTACGCCGAGATCAACGCACCCCACGGACACGACGCCTTTTTGCTCGACGATGCCCGCTACATGGGCGTCATCAGGTCCTACTTCAACAACGTGGTCAAGCCGGCGGGGGAGCCCGCATGAGCGCCAACACAGCAGTCAACGCCACCCAGTTGGCCATTGCCGAGCTGGTGCCCCCGGGCTCGCGCGTGCTCGACCTGGGTTGCGGCAACGGGGCCATGCTGGCGCACCTGATCCAGGCGCGCGGCTGCAGCGGTTATGGCATCGAGATCGACGATGCCAATGTGCTGGCGTGCGTGAAGCGCGGCGTCAACGTGATCCAGCTCAACCTCGACGAAGGCCTGTCCACGTTCGAGGACGCCAGCTTTGACGTGGTGCTGCAAATCGACACGCTGCAACACCTGCGCAACGCCGAAGTGATGTTGCTGGAAACCGTGCGCGTGGGGCGCCTGGGCATTGTGGCGTTTCCCAATTTTGCCCACTGGCCAAACCGCATCAGCGTGCTGGGCGGACGCATGCCGGTGACCAAACGCCTGCCTTACCAATGGTTCGACACGCCCAACATCCGCGTTGGCACCCACGCCGATCTGGGTGTGCTGGCCAGCCGCAACCGGCTGCTGGTGCAGGACAGCTTTGGCCTGCAGGACGGCAAGGTGGTGCGCCTGCTGCCCAACCTGTTGGCCGGCACCTCGGTGTACACGCTGTCCCGGTGAATCCCGTCGCCCTCCCGCGTCGCTGGCGCTGGCTGGTGTTGCTGTTGCTCAGTGGCTTGCTGGGCGGCGTTTTACACGCCTTGCACTTTCCCGCCGGGGTGCTGCTGGGCTGCATGTTGACGGGTATTTTGATGTCGGTGCAGTGGGGGCAGATGAACCTGCCCAAGCCTTTTTCCATGCTGGCGCAAGCGGTACTGGGCTGCCTGATGGCGCAAAGCATGCGCCCCCCGGCGCTCAGCAAGGTGCTGGCCGATTGGCCGCTGTTTCTGGGTATCAACCTGCTGGTGATCGGCGCCGGTGGTCTGCTGGGCTGGCTGCTGGTGCGGCGCAAGGTATTGCCCGGTACCACGGCGCTGTGGGGCATTGCGCCGGGCGCGGCCTCGGCCATGGTGCTGATGGCCGAAAGTTATGGCGCCGACGCGCGGCTGGTGGCCTTCATGCAGTACACCCGCGTCGTACTGGTCACGGCCGTGGCGGCCGGGGTGGCGCATCTGGCGATGGTGGTGACGGCCATGCCTGCCACGCCGGCCGTGCCTGATCAGACCACGAACCTGCAGCATCTGTACCACCTGGGGGCCACCTTGCTGCTGATCATGGCGGCAGCGTTGGCGGCGCAGCGCTGGCACATTCCAGCTGGCGGATTGGTGCTGGCTTTGGTGGGCGGCACGGTTTTGCAGGCGCTGGGCGTGCTGGTGATCGAGTTGCCCGCCACCTTGCTGGTGCTGGCCTACGCCGTGATCGGCTGGAGCGTGGGTTTGCGCTTCACCCGCGACATCCTGCTGCACGCCTGGCAAGCCCTGCCCATGGTGTTGGCGGCCATTGCGGCCCTGATGGGCTTGGGCCTGGTACTGGCGCTGCTGTTGGTGCTGCTGGCCGGCGTGGCGCCCCTCACGGCCTACCTGGCCACCAGCCCGGGCGGTGCCGATTCGGTGGTGGTGATTGCCGCCACCAGCGCGGTTGACGCCGGCTTTGTCATGGCCATGCAACTGGTGCGGTTCTTGATGGTGCTGGTGCTGGGCCCCCGGGTGACGGCGTGGCTGGCGAAAAAGTGAGTGGTGCTGCACGTTGAAGCCGGATCGGCAGAGGTCTTAAACTTCAGCATCCATTCCAACCCCCTCACCCCATGCGCATTCTTTTGGCGGAAGACGAACCGGCACTGGCCACCTGGCTGGTGCAGGCGCTGCAACAGAGCCGGTTCCAGGTCGACTGGGTCAATGACGGCCGGCTGGTGCGCCAAAGCCTCAAGTCCACCCGTTACGACGCGCTGATCCTTGACCTCGGGCTGCCCGGACGCGACGGCCATGACGTGCTGGCCGATTTGCGCGATGCCGATCAACGCCTGCCGGTGTTGATTCTGACAGCGCGCGATTCGCTCATTGAGCGCGTCAGCACCCTGCGCGAAGGCGCTGACGACTTTCTGGCCAAGCCGTTTGAGCTGGCCGAACTCGAAGCCCGCCTGCTGGCCCTGATCCGGCGCTCACGTGGCAGCGATCACCCACGATTCGCCTGCGGGCCGCTGGTGTATGACCCGGTCAGCCAACAGTTGCTGCTCAAGCATGTGCCGATGACCCTGACCCCGCGCGAGCACGCCGCCCTGTGCGCCCTGGTGCAGCACAGCGGCGAACCTTTGTCCAAGCGCGACCTGATGGAACGCGTGTTTTCCGACGAGGTCGACGTGCAGCCCGAAGCCATCGAAGTGCTGGTGCACCGGCTGCGCAAACGCCTGGACAACACGCCGCTGCGCATCACCACGCTGCGCGGCCTGGGTTACGTGCTGGAAAGCGACTGATGCTGGCCGCCCTGCACCGGCTGAGCCTGCGCCGCACGCTGCTGCTGGTGCTGCTGCCAGGCATGCTGCTGGTGATGGGGCTGGAAATTGTGGTGAGCTGGCGCACCGCTTTGGGGGCCGCCAATGCCGCCTACGACCGCTCGCTGTTGGGCGCCATCAAATCGCTCGATGCCAACATCTCCACCGCCAGTGGCGGCTTGTCGGTGGAGCTGCCCTACCGGCTGCTGGAGTTTTTTGAACTGACCGCCAATGGCCGGGTGTTTTACCGGGTGGCCAGCGGCGACGGGCTGGTTGAAATTGGCAACGCCGACCTGCCCGCGCCACCCCGACCGCTGGTCAACGGCCAGCCGCAGTTCAGCGATGCCATGTACTACGGCGAACCCATCCGGCTGGGCTCTTACGCCCGGGCGCTGGACCAGCCGCTGTCGGGCGGCTCCAACTCCAGCCAGGTGGTGATCCAGCTTGGCGAAACCCTGGAAAGTCGCCAGGACTTCACCCGCCGCCTGGTGATAGAGACGCTGGCGCGTGACGTCTTGCTGCTGCTGGCTGGTGTGGCACTGCTGGTGGCTGCGGTGAACTGGTCGCTGCGCCCGCTACAGCGCCTGCGCCAGGACGTCATGCAACGCGACCCGCAGGACCTGACGCCGCTGGACAGCCACAACATCGCAGATGACGTGCAGCCGCTGGTCGAAGCCATCAACCACCATGTGATGCGTTACCGCGACGCCATGGAGGCGCGCCGCATGTTCATGGACGATGCCTCGCACCAGTTGCGCACGCCTTTGACCACGCTGGCCACGCAGGTCGGTTTTGCCCTGCGTGAACCCGACCCGGCACTGATGAAACAGGCGCTGTGGGCGATCAAATTGCAGGTTGAGGAAACGGTGCGACAAACCAACCAGATGCTGTCGCTGGCGCGCGCTGACACCATCGAGTGGCACATGGAAGCCTGCGACCTGGTGGCGCTGGCGCAAGAGGTCACGCGTGCCGCCTGGCCGCAAGCTCGGCAAAAGCAGATTGACCTGGGTTTTGAGCCCTTGAATGAAGCGCACGCCGAGGTGAACGCGCACGCCGGCTTGCTCAAGGAAGCGCTGGCCAATGTGCTGCACAACGCCTTGCACCACACGCCAGTGGGGGCCAAGGTGACGGTGCAAGCCGGTATCGAACCTGTGAATTCTGCTACCGGAGGTGCCCGGCAAGCGGTGTTGCGCGTGATCGACAACGGCCCCGGCATGTCGCCCGAAGAACTGGCGCACGCCGGCGAACGCTTTTACCGGGGCAGCAGCCAGGTCAACGGCTCCGGGCTGGGCCTGGCCATTGCCAAAGCGGTGGTTGAGCGCCATGGCGGGACCTTAAGTTTGCGCGCCAGCAGCCCAAACCAAGACGCGCCTGGCCTCACGGTGACGCTGCAGTGGCCGGCCATTTTTCAAGTCGCTTCTGATGACCCTGCTGCCCACGCCCCGCTTTGACCTTGCGCTGATCCTTGCTCTTGCGCACACCGAATGACAGACTGTCAACGTGCAACGGCCTTTGCCCAGCGCCGGGTCATCTCGGGGGTATTAAAGCAAGTCGTGAATTCGCCCGCGCTGTACACCGCGCGATCAAGCAATTGAATATCTGCCTCATGTTGCCGGGCCACATGCGGATCTTCAAAAAAGATGACTTTCTGGCACCGTTTGTCCAGCACCAGTTCGGCAATCTGGGCATCCCCGCCCAAGGGGCCACTCTGGTAGCAATTGACCCACGCTTGTGCTGCCGGCCAGCCTTTTGACCAGGCCATGGCGTTGAGTTGGCTACCCGTCGTGCCGGTGGCGACGCGACCCGCGAAACGTGACAGCAAGTCGAAGTGCTCAGCAGCAAATGCCATCATCTCGGCCTTGCGCGCATCGTGGGCGATCAAAGCCACCACCTGGGATTCCAGTGCCTGGAATTGCTGCGCCAATGGTAACGCGTGGGCAATTAGCCCGGCTGAGGCCATCTCCACGGCGACCCATTCGATGGCACCTGCCAAGGTCGCCACAAAAGGTTTGCCGTGAATGACACATTGGCGCTTGAGCGCCTGGGTCTCGGGATACATGGAGGTCGGGTTGACCGGGTCGATAAAGAAAAACACCCCATCGATCGCCGACTCCGGCGTCAATCCACCCGCTGCGCGGGAAACAAGGCGCATCAAACCACCGTCTCGTCCATGCCCCACCGAGGCCAGTTGATCACGCAATAAATGGTTGATGACCAGCGTGTCATGCGCACCGCCCGTGGCGTGTAATTGAAGTGCCAGCGTCTGCAAGTCGGCCTCGCATAGCCGGGCCCAGCGCAACAGCGTGCAGTCCGGTCCAAGACGATGATGACGATGGGCAACAAGTCCAAAATTCATGGTGATCTCCAATGCGTTATCGACAATGTATCTCCAATTCCTCGATGCCCAGGATGTCGCACCACTTAGGGGTTTTCCCTAGTTTTTGAGACCCTGCACTGAAAGCTGACTGACAGCCGGTTTTCTCTACAGTCACCCCCATGTCGCGGCTGCCGCACGATGGTCGACGGCATTTTCAACACATTTACAGGAGATTTCTCATGCGTCTGCATCACGTTTCTTTGGCCGCTGTGGCCTGTGCCGGTTTGCTGAGCTTGTCCGCACTGGCGGGCCCCTTGGACAAGACCGAATGTATTGCCCCGGCCAAGCCGGGCGGTGGTTTCGACCTGACCTGCAAGCTGGCGCAGACCGCCTTGCTGGAAGGCAAGTACGTGGTGGACCCGATGCGCGTGAGCTACATGCCCGGTGGCATTGGCGCCGTGGCCTACAACGCCGTCGTGGCGCAGCGCCCGGATGAAAACAACACCATCGTGGCGTTTTCGGGCGGCTCGCTGTTGAACCTGGCGCAAGGCAAGTTCGGCCGCTACAACGAAAACGATGTGCGCTGGCTGGCCGCTGTGGGCAGCGACTTTGGTGCAGTGATCGTGGCGGAGAACTCACCCTTCAAATCGATCAAGGACCTGGTGGCCGCCATCAAGGCCGACCCAAGCAAAGTGGTTTTTGGTGCCGGCGGCAGCGTCGGCAGCCAGGACTGGATGAAAGCGGCGCTGACCGCGCGCGCCGCCGGGCTCGACCCCAAGGCCATGCGTTTTGTCGCCTTTGAAGGCGGCGGCGAAGCCATCACCGCGCTGCAGGGCGGCCACGTGCAGGTGTACTCGGGTGATGCCGCCGAAGCCGAAGAGCAGATCAAGGCCGGCTCCAAGATCCGCGTGCTGGCGATCCTGGCCGACAAGCGTCAGGAAGGTTCGCTGTCCGGCGTGCCCACCATGAAAGAGCAGGGTTATGACGTGCAGTGGCCCATCATTCGCGGCTTCTACATGGGCCCCAAGGTGAGCGATGCCGACTACAAGGTCTGGAGCGACACCTTTGCCAAGATGATGGCCACGCCGGCCTACGACAAATTGCGCGCCGAGCGCGGCATGTTCAAGTTCGCCATGACCGGCAAGGAACTGGATGCCTTCATCAAGGACCGCATGGTGGCTTACCGCCAGCTGGCCAAGGACTTCAACCTCAAGGTTGCCCAGTAAGTTAAGTAAGCGGGATCCACTGCTGGCGCTGACAAAAAAGCGCCGGCAGCTATTTTTTTGAGGGGACATCATGGGTGATCGCATCTTGGGCGCGATCTGCCTGGTCATGGCTGCGGCCATGGCTTGGGCAGCGCACGGCTATGCCGCCGAAATTTCTTATGAACCGGTGGGGCCGCGCGCCTTCCCGACGCTGCTGGCCGCCATTCTGGGGCTGGTGGGCGCCTGGCTGTTGCTCAAGCGCCCGGCCCACGCTGCAGCGTCAAACACCCCGGTGCTGGCAGCCACCTCGCCATTGAACTGGAAAGCGGTGGCCCTGTGCGCTGCCGCCGTGATGGTTTACGGCGCACTGTTCCGCACACTGGGCTTCTGGCTGGCGACCACGCTGATGGCGGTGCCGGTGGGCATGGCCTTTGGTGGCACCCTGAAAAAGAGCCTGATCGGTGGCCTGGTGATGGGTCTGGGGTTTTATTTGTTGTTTGACAAGCTGCTGGATGTGATTTTGCCCACCGGTGTGTTGTCGTTTTTACTGGGAGGGCGTTGATGGATACCTTGCTACATCTGGCGGAAGGTTTTGGCGTCGCCCTGATGCCGATCAACCTGCTTGTGGCGGCCCTGGGTGCGCTGATAGGCACCATTGTCGGCATGCTGCCCGGCCTGGGCCCGATCAATGGCGTGGCGCTGTTGATGCCGCTGGCTTTTGCCTTGAAGCTGCCCCCTGAAACCGCGCTGATCCTGCTCACGGCGGTCTACATTGGCTGCGAATTTGGCGGCCGTATTTCTTCCATTTTGCTGAATGTGCCGGGTGATGCTGGCGCCATCATGACCGCCCTTGACGGCCACCCCATGGCCGCCAAGGGGCAGGGCGGTGTGGCCTTGTCGATCTCGGCCTGGAGCTCGTTCATTGGTTCCACCATTGCCACCATCGGCATCGTCTTGTTCGCGCCCCTGCTGGCGCGCTGGGCGCTGGCCTTTGGCCCGGCGGAATACTTTGCGCTGATGTGTTTTGCCTTTGCCTGCATCACCGGGCTGATGGGCAACCAGCCCCTGAAAGCCGTGCTGGCAGCGGCCATTGGCCTGTCGCTGTCCACTGTGGGGCTGGACTCCAATTCGGGGGTCTACCGCTTTACCGGCGACAACGTGCACTTGAGTGACGGCATCCAGTTCATCGTGGTGGTGATCGGCCTGTTTTCTGTCAGCGAAATTTTGCTGATGCTGGAGCACCAGGCCAATGCCAGCGGCCTGATTCGTGTCACCGGGCGCAACCTGTTCAACCTGAAAGAAATGGCGCTGACCTGGTGGTGCACCGTGCGCTCGGCGCTGATTGGTTTTGTGGTGGGCGTACTGCCCGGTGCCGGGGCAACCATTGCCAGCGCCATGGCCTACACCGTGGAAAAACGCATGAGCGACCAGGACGGCACCTTTGGCAAGGGCGACATTCGTGGCGTTTGCGCGCCCGAGGCGGCCAACAATGCCTCTGCCAACGGCTCCTTCATTCCCATGCTCACACTTGGTGTGCCGGGCTCGGGCACCACGGCAGTGATGGTGGGGGCGCTGTCGCTGTACAACATCACGCCGGGCCCGGCGCTGTTCACCCAGCAACCGGCGCTGGTGTGGGGCCTGATTGCGTCCATGTTCATCGGCAACATCCTGCTGTTGCTCATCAATATCCCGCTGGTGGGCCTGTTCACACGGATTTTGCTGGTGCCCAACTGGCTGCTGGTGCCGGGCATTCTGGCCATCAGCGCGGTCGGCGTGTATTCGGTGCACGCCACCACCTTCGATTTGATGCTGATGGGCGGCCTGGGTATTGCCGGCTACTTGCTGCGCAAAACCGGCGTGCCGATGGCGCCGCTGATTCTGGGTTTTGTGCTGGGCGATTTGATGGAGCAAAACCTGCGCCGCGCCTTGTCCATCACCAATGGCGAGCTGGGCATTCTGATGGAAAGCGCCATTTCCAAGGGCCTGTGGATCGGTGTGGTGGCGATGCTGCTGGTGCCGCCGCTGTACCGCCGCTGGAGTCAGCTGAAGGTTAGCCGCTGATCAGCAACGCCGCCGCGGCCGCAATGGCCGCGGTTTCCGAACGCAGCACGCGCGGCCCCAGCGTCACCGGGGCAAAGCCCTGGGCCAGCGCGGCATCTTCTTCCGCAAGACTCAAGCCGCCTTCGGGGCCAGACAGGAAAGTGATGTCGGTCGCCGTGGACCGGGCCGCTGCGCGCAAGCCCACCGACTCGGGGCGCAAGGACAGCAACAGGCGCGGTGACTGCGCAGCGTCCAGCGGAGCTGGCGCCTTGAGCCACTGCGCCAGCGTCATCACCGCATGCACGCGCGGCACCCGGTTGCCGCCGCACTGCTCGCAGGCCGCCACCGCCACACTTTGCCAGTGCGCCTGTTTCTTGTCGGCACGCTCACCGCTCAGGCGCAACACGCTGCGCTCAGTCATCAAGGGCTGGATGCTGGCCACACCCAGCTCAGACGCTTTTTCCACCAGCCAGTCCATGCGCTCGTTGGCTGGCATACCCACCGCCAGGTGCACCTGCAGGGCGGCTTCGCGCTCCACCGCGGTGTGCGCCCCCACCTGCACCTGCACATGGCTGCGACCCATCTGGGTGACGGTGGCTTCATATTCACCGCCGCCGCTGCTGGTTGGCACCTCCGGCCCGCCATTGAACAGCGTGATCACATCACCAGGCTGCAGGCGCAGCACCTGCACATGGCGCGCGGCGCTGGCGGGCAAGTCCAGCAGGTCACCGGAGGTGAGCGAAGTGGGGCAGTAAAAACGGGGCATGGCTAAATTTTCTCAGGTTCGCCTGCCAAATCACCTGCGATCAGCCGGAACTGCTCCAGCGCGGCTTCCAGGTCATCCACAATTTCCTGCGCAATCACGTCGGGCGGCGGCAAGTTGTCGCTGTCGGCCAGGCTGTCGTCCTTGAGCCAGAAAATGTCCAGACTGGCTTTGTCCCGCGCGATCAGATCGGCATAGTCGTACACGCGCCAGCGGCCCTCGGGCGCCTCGGGTGACCAGCTTGCCTTGCGGTCATGCCGGTTGGCCGGGTTGTATAGCTTGACGAACTCGTCCAGATGCTCACGCCGCAGCGGGTTGGTCTTGAGCGTGAAGTGCTGATTGGTGCGCAGATCGTAAATCCACAGCTTCTTGGTCCAGGGTGTCTCTGAGGCGGGCTTGCGCTCGAAAAAGATCACGTTGGCTTTCACGCCCTGGGCGTAAAACAAGCCAGTGGGCAATCGCAGGAGCGTGTGCACATCACACTCGTGCAACAGTTTTTTGCGGATGGTCTCACCCGCGCCGCCTTCGAACAGCACGTGGTCGGGAAGCACCACGGCGGCACGGCCATGCTGCTTGAGCAGCGTCTTAATGTGCTGCACAAAGTTGAGCTGCTTGTTGGACGTGGTGGCCCAGAAGTCGTCGCGCTCAATCACGTCTTTTTCGGTGCTCACCCGGCCCTCGGCTCCAGTGATCATGGTGCTGCTCTTCTTGCCGAAGGGCGGATTGGCCAGTACCACGTCAAAGCGCTCGCCGGGGTCGGCGGCCAGCGCATCGGCCACCACGATGGGCACCGACTTGTCACTGCCAATGCCGTGCAGCATCATGTTCATGGCGGCCAGGCGCGCCGTGCTTTGCACTAGCTCCCAGCCGCGCAAGGCGTGTTCTTTCAGGTGCTTCTTTTGATCGCGGGTCAGGTTGGGGTTGTGTTCGGCCACATGCTTGTGCGCGGCAAACAAAAAGCCGCCGGTGCCACAGGCCGGGTCGCAAATGGTTTCGCCCGGCTTGGGCGCAATGCAGTCCACCATGGCCTGAATCAAGGGGCGCGGCGTGAAGTACTGGCCGGCACCACTCTTGGTGTCTTGCGCGTTTTTTTCCAGCAGGCCTTCGTAGGCATCGCCTTTCACATCGGCACCCATGGCCGACCAGTTTTCACCGTCGATCAGATCCACCACCAGGCGGCGCAACTTGGCCGGGTCTTGGAACTTGTTGAGTGCCTTGCCGAAAATCAGACCGATGGTGCCTTTCTCGGCCCCCAAGCGCTCCAGCGTGTGGCGGTAATGGTCAAACAACTCGTCACCATCTCGGTCCAACAATGAAGGCCAGTCATACCCCTTGAGGATGGGGCTGGGTGAGTCGCCGGTAAGGTTGAATGGCGGCTTGCTGCGCTCGTCGGCCATCTTGAGGAACAGCAGGTAGGTGAGTTGCTCCACATAGTCGCCGTAGCTCATGCCGTCGTCGCGCAGCACGTTGCAGTAATTCCAGAGCTTCTGGACGATAGTGGCTGAGTTCATGGGTTCTTTCTTATAGCTTGAGGAACATGTCCATCGTCACGATGAGGCAGCCACTGGCCTGCTTGAATTCGTCTGACAGCACCAGTAAATCCTGGTCGCCAGAAACCAGCACTTGCGCCTTGCCAGCCACTGCAAGCTGCATGAATGGCATATCCAGAGGATCACGACACTCCGGCACCGCTGGTGGTGGCTGGGGAACACGTACCGTTTGGGCGTATGGCAGATAGTCTGCCAGCAACTCGTCCTGGTCTGACTTTGACAGACGAAACTTGGGGTAGGCCAGCACGCGCACCAACTCCTGCGCGGTGGCAGTGCTGACCAAAGGCACAAAGGCACCCTGCTGCCAACCCAGCCGAAGTTGCCCCGCTTGGCCACCACCAAACACCAGCGCCGACAACACCACGTTGGTGTCCAGCACCACGCGTATCGGGCTGGTCATGGTTTGGTGACAGGGTAAGGCGCGACAGGTTCTGCTGCCAACGCAGGCGCAGGCGCAGTTGCTCTGGCCCAATCGACGGCATTGGCAATATCAACTTCGGTTAAATCGAGCTCCGCCAACTTGGCCCGCACCGCATCGCCGCGCTGAATGCGCACTGGCGTAAGAATGATCTGCCCGGCCCGGGTTTCGACATCAAAATACTCGGCAGCGCCCACGGCTTGCATCACGCTCTTGGGCAATGTGAGCTGGTTTTTTGAAGTCATTTTGGCAAGCATGACTTTTCTCCGAAAGTAAGGAATTCTTACTTTAGCTGTTTTCCGTATTCCTGTCCAGGCCCATGACTAAGGCGTAGCTGTTGGATGATGACTTTGAGTTGGTCCAGCGGCAACAGGTTCAAAATCTCGGGCGACAACCCAGCCAGACGATCCAATTGGGGGGAGTTCGCTGGCGATTGGGGGGAGTCCCCGCCCAATTGGGGGGAGTCATCCGCCACCCGGTAACTCGCCCAACGCCTCTGGTTTTGCTGCGTCAGCAGGCCATCACGCACCAGGTTTTGCAGCACGGCAGTGATATCTTTGGAATGCTCCCAGGTGATTTCCTGCATGCGGCCATTGGTTACCCTTTGGCAAACAAAGCGTCTATCGAACATCAAACAAAGCCTAAGTCATTGAAATTAAACATGTTTTATGAAGTAGCGGACTATTGCCTTTGTTAGCCCGTTTGTTTTCCTTTGTTTTTTTGATCCATCAAAACCCATTGCGAAACAGACCGCGACTCGGCGTTTCGGATGGTTTTGCCTGAATGCGACGACAGCAAGTTGTGAATTTTCGTGAGTTTCTGCGCCTGCGTCAGCACCTCGGGCAGCTTGTCCAGCAGCAGCTTGTCGATGTCCTCGCGCGACACCGGTTGATGTTCACGCACCAGCGCCACGATCATGTCGCGGTAATACTGGCTGTCAAAACCCCGGTTGCGAATGTGCTGGGCCTTCTGGCCTGCCACCGCCGCCACGCTGCCCGCCACCAGCAGATTGGGATAACGCCCCTCCACCAGCTTGGCGGCCTTTAGCCGCTTGGCATCCTCCGCAGCAATGCGCTGGCCCTTTTGCACCTTGTCCAGCAGCATGATGGTGGCCAAGTCCAGCTCGCCTTGCGCCATCAGCAGCCGGGTATAGCGCACATCCAGAATGCGACCGCGTAGCGTCACCATCACCCGCTCGGGCGGGGACAGGCCGTAGTCTGGCAGCGGAAAGAACCGTCGCCACTGCACCTGAAACATGCGCTTGATGCCGC
>JBASJO010000433.1:0-1647 GCA_049655365.1 Rhodoferax sp.
GCGTACTGCCTCGTCGGGGTGGTGGTGTTCTTTTTCCAAAAGCATCGAACTGAAGCACATCAGCGCGCGGCCACCCGCGGCGTAGGCTTTGGCGGTGAGCAGCATCTTGCGCACATCGGGGTGCACGATGATCGGGTCGGCGGCCTTGTCTGGCGCCTTGGGGCCGGACAGGGAGCGCATCTGCAGGCGGTCCTTGGCATAGGCCAGCGCGTTCTGGAACGACACTTCGGTCAGCCCCAGCGACTGGTTGCCCACCCCCAGGCGCGCCGCATTCATCATGACAAACATGCCCTGCATGCCCTTGTTGGGCTGGCCCACCAGCGTGCCCACGGCGCCGTCGAGCACGATCTGCGCGGTGGAATTCGACTTGATGCCCATCTTGTGCTCCAGGCCGCCACAGTAAATGCCATTGCGTGCACCCAGCGTGCCATCGGCATTGACCAGGAATTTGGGCACGATGAACAGGCTTACGCCCTTGATGCCGGGGGGGGCATCGGGCAGGCGCGCCAGCACCAGGTGGATGATGTTGTCGGTCAGGTCGTGTTCGCCGGCACTGATGAAAATCTTGTTGCCGGTGATCTTGTAGCTGCCGTCGCCCTGCGGTTCGGCCTTGGTGCGCATCAGCCCCAGGTCGGTGCCGCAATGGGGCTCGGTCAGGCACATGGTGCCGGTCCACTCGCCACTAGTCATCTTGTGCAGGTAGGTGGCTTTTTGCTCGGGCGTGCCGTGGGTGGCCAGTGCGGCATAGGCGCCGTGGGTCAGCCCCGGGTACATGGCCCAGGCCTGATTGGCCGAGTTCATCATCTCGTAAAAGCACTGGTTCACGATCAGGGGCAAGCCCTGGCCGCCAAACTCGGGCTCGCAGGCCAGCGCCGCCCAGCCGCCTGCCACGTATTGCGCGTAAGCCTCTTTGTATCCTGTTGGGGTGGTGACGGCGTGGCTGGCAACATCGTAGCTGCAGCCTTCGGTGTCGCCACTGATGTTGAGTGGCAGCAGCACCTCAGCGGCAAACTTGCCGCCCTCTTCGAGCACCGCGTTGATGGTGTCGGCATCCATGTCGGCATGCACCGGCATGGCCTGCAGGTCGGCGCTGACCTTGAGGACTTCGTGCATGACAAACTGCATGTCGCGTAGCGGTGGGGTATAGAGGGCCATGGTGTGTTCTCCTAAAGCAATGGTGTATTCAGATGGATGGGATGGGGCTGTGTTTGACGGACTTGCCGTAGCGCAGCAGGATGTTCTCGAAGCCGGTGTGGGCGCGCTCAGTGGCGCCCGGATGTTTCAGGAAGCGTGCCTCGTAATGCAGCGACAGAATCAGGCCATGGATTTCGAACACCACTTGGGCCTCGTCGGCATCGGGCACCAGGTGGCCCTCTTGCTTGGCCAGCGCCACGGCGCGGTGCAAGGCCGCCAGCCAGGTTTGCACCGAACTCGCCAGGGCGTCGCGCACCGGGCCGGGACGGTCGTCAAACTCGACCGCGCCGCTGATGAAAACACAACCCGACTGGATCTCGACGGCAACCCGTTTCATCCAGTTGGCAAATAGCGCGCGCACCCGCGGCAAGCCGCGCGGCAAGTTCATGGCCGGGAAAAACACCTCATAGGAAAAGCGCTGGTAATACTCTCGGATGACCGAGATCTGCAGTT
>JBASJO010000434.1:0-2443 GCA_049655365.1 Rhodoferax sp.
GGCATCGTGCAGCGCATTCGCCATTTCGCCAAAAAACGTGGCGCCGTGCGCGCGCCGGTTGACCTGGCGTTCATTGCCAAAGAAGCGCGACATCTGATCATCGGCATGCTGGCCCATCCGCCCGCCATCCACATTGAAAATCGGCTACCTGACCACTGCCGGGTGTTGGCGGACGGTCCGCAAATCCAGCAGGTCCTGCTGAACCTGATCAAAAATGCCCTTGATGCCGGGCGCAGCCTGGCGCCCGAGCGGCAACGTATTCAAGTGAAAGTTGAGGCCGTTGACAACTGGGTTCATCTCCACGTCATTGACCAGGGCTGCGGTCTCGAACCGTCACAATTGGTGCGCCTGTTCGAACCGTTTTTTACCACCAAGCCGGATGGCCTGGGCCTTGGGTTACCCATCTGCAAAACCATTATCGAAGCCCATGGCGGCCGACTGTGGGCCGAGCCCAATGCCGATGGCCTGGGCATGCGTTTTTCCTTTTCACTCCCCTGCCATGACCTACCCACCTGAAGATTGCATCGTCCACGTGGTGGACGATGATGCGGGCCTGCGCCGCTCCCTGAGGTTCCTGCTCGATTCCGTGGGCTGGAGCGTCAAGCTTTATGCCTCGGCTGAAGAATTTCTCGACTTTGCCGCGCCGCCCACCCAGCCGTCCTGCCTGCTGCTTGACATCCGCATGCCGGCCATGAGTGGCCTGGAACTGCAACAGGTTCTGCGCGAGCGTGGTGTGCTGCTGCCGATCCTGTTCATGACCGGCCACGCCGATGTGTCGATGGCGGTCCAGGCCATGAAGTCAGGCGCCAGCGATTTCATCGAAAAGCCGTTCAAGGATCAGATGCTGCTTGACACCGTGGCCGCAGCCATCCGGCGCAGTGCCGAGGTGCTGGAGGAAGCGCAGCGGCGCGATGCCGCCCTGGCTGTGCTGGCCGCGCTCTCGCCCCGCGAAAAAGAAGCCGCCCGCCTGATCGCGCGCGGCCAACCGAACAAGCTGATTGCGGCCAGCCTGGGTATCAGCGAAAAGACGGTGCACATCCACCGCCAGCACATCATGGAAAAGGCCGCCATCTCGTCCGCCGCTGAACTGGCCCGCCTGATGCTACGGGCCGATCCAGCGGCGCTGGATTAACGTGAAGCGCTAGGAGCCTGGGCGGCAGAGCGTTCCGCTACGTGTCCCCCGCCCTGCGGGCTCCTCCTAATATTATTCAATCACCCCCTAAGCGCTGATGGGGGTTCGGGTTGTTGACCCTGTGCTCCTCCTTGGGACATTGATCCTGCGGTTAAGACTGGGGCACAACCCGGTTTCGACGCTGTAGCTCGAACGGTGTCTTGGGGCGCTGCCTCGAACCTTTTAGTCTGATGGCAGTGACCCCGCATATTAGGGTGCGCATGTCGAATTCAGCGAACTTATTTCTGTCATCAAACAAGGAGGTCAGAGCGTGCAATATTTCATTGGAATCGACGTCAGCAAGGCCAAGCTGGATGTGGCGCTGCTGGCCCACGACAAGTTCAAGTCCAAAGTGTTTGCCAACAACACTGTAGGCTTTGAAGCGTTGCTGCAATGGCTGCAAACCCATGTACCTAAGGCGCACACCTCGCTGCACCTGTGCATGGAAGCCACCGGCCGCTACCACGAAGCACTGGCTTGCTTTCTGAGCGACCAGGCTTTGGTGGTGTCCGTGGTCAACCCGCTGTTGGTCAAGCGCTTTGCCGAGGCAAACCGGCTGCGCAACAAGACCGATGGCGGTGACGCCAAGTGCCTGGCACTGTTTTGCAAGACCACACAACCTGAGCGCTGGGAAGCGCCCTCCAAAGCGGTACGGACGTTGCAAGCGCTGGTGGCTCGCCTGGACACGCTGCAGGCCATGCGCCAAGGCGAGTGCAACCGCCTGGAGGTTGCCCACAGCTCGGTTGCAGACTCGGTGCAAGATGTGATCGATGACCTGGACAAAGCTATCGCCAAAGTCAAGGCCCAGATTGCCAGCACCGTCGATGACGACCCGGACCTTAAGCAACGCGCAGCGCTGCTGCAATCCATCCCGGGCCTTGGAGACAGGACGATCCCGCAGTTGCTGGCCTATGTGGGAAGGCCGGATCGATTCAAGAGCGTCAAGGCGCTCATTGCCTATGCGGCACTGACGCCACTGATACGGCAGTCTGGAACCTCACTGGACAAGCGGCGAGGCACGCATCCCATGGGGCATCAAGAACTCAAACGCGCGCTGTACTTTCCGGCCATGGTGGCAGGACGCTACAACCCTGTGGTGGCAGCCTTCTGGGCCAAGCTCAAAGCGCAGAACAAGCCGGGCAAGGTCATTGTGGTGGCGTGTATGCACAAGCTTCTGGCAATTGCATACGGCGTCTTGCGATCAGGAAAACCCTTCGACCCCAATCACTTGAGGCAGATTACCGCTTGACAAAGACAACGGTGTCTTAACCT
>JBASJO010000435.1:0-18359 GCA_049655365.1 Rhodoferax sp.
GTACACCGGTGCGCGCTGGATCACCGCCGACTCGCCCGGGGAATTGAAGGACTTTGTCTACGCCTACCCGCAGCGCATGGCGCGCGATGCGGCTGACACGCTGGCCTACCTGTGCACCAGTCCCTACGACGTGCGCCTGGCGCAGGAGCGCTTTCCCAAAATCCACTTCCACCCGCTGCGCGAGCACGCCGGGCTGGCGCTGCAATCGGCGGGATAAACCTTGCGACAAGGTTTGCTGAGCGTTTTCGGCTCAACGCTGTTCCAGCTGTCGGGCATCTTCATGCTGTCGCCGTTGCTGTTGCTGCTGCTCAAGCAAGCCCAGGTTTCCACCACCGTGGCCGGGTTGTTTGCCGCCACCACCTGGCTGGGCATTTTCATCGTCACGCCCTTTGCCTCGGTCATCACCCACACCCTGGGGCGGCGGCCCACCATGTGGCTGGCCTCCACCTTGCCGATGGTCGCAGCGCTGGGCTTTTTGCTCACCGATGTGCTGTGGGTCTGGTTTGCGCTCGAGCTGATGGCCGGTGTCGCGGGCGGGCTGCGCTGGGTGCTGGCCGAGGCCTTCATTGCCGAATTCGCACCCCCCGGCAAGATCGGCCGCTACATTGGCGCCTACGCCACCATGGTCGGCCTCACCTTTGTGATCGGTCCGGCGCTGCTGGCCTGGGTCGGGACGGACAACGCCCACGCTCTCTGGCTGGTGCTGGCGCTGCTGGCCATCGGCCTGGCCTGGACCGCGCTGATTCCCCGGCTGCCGCCAGACCCTGACCGCCATACAGCGAGCATCGGCCTGGCTGGGCTCTGGCGCGCCGTGCGCGCCCATCCGGTGATCATGCTGGCCGGATTTCTGGGCGGTTTTTTTGAACTCGGCCTGGCCTCCATCCTGCCACTTTACGGGCTCACGTTGGGCCTGGGCGCCAGCACGGCGGCATTGCTGGTGTCGGTCAGTGGCATGGGCGGCACGCTGGCGGCACTGCCTGCGGGCATGCTGACCGACCGCTTTGATTCCCCCGCTCAGGGCCGGCGCACCCTGATGGCCGTGTGTGCCGCATTGATTTTTCTGTCGGCTTGCGCCAGCCCCTGGGTCGGTCACGCGCCGTGGCTGATCTGGCCCATGGTGGCCATTTGGGGCGCCTCGGGCGGCGCCCTCTACACGCTGGCCATGATCGACATTGGCTCGCGCGAAAAAGGCATGACACTGGTCAACGCCACGGCCGTGCTGGTGCTCACCTACACCCTGGGCGGGCTGATCGCGTCCAGCGTCTCCGGGGCCATGCTTGACGTCTCGCTCGAACTCGGTTTTCCGGCCCTGTTGCTGACCGCGGCCAGCATCGGGCTGGCCGCCTTGCTCAAAAACCGCCACAAACGCTTGCCCTGACCTTACAGTGAGACCCTGTGCGACATCGGAAAGCCGCTGTTTTTACATCAAAATCTGACCGAAAATCGCATACTACGCCCTCACAACCTTGAGTGACCTGTCATGCCCTCCACGCCCAAGCACCCGCCCCTGCTCATCAGTCAGTTGTCCCAGCAGCGGGTTTTTTCCCAGCTCAGTGCCAAAAGCCGTGACACCTTGGCGGGCCAATTCACGCTGACCAACGCCACTGCGGGAGCCACACTGGCGGCGCAAGGCCGCTTGCCAGACCAGCTCGGCCTGATCCTGAGCGGCACCGTGCGCTTGAGCGATCCGGACCTGAACCTGTCGGTTCAACTTGAAGCCGGTGGCCTGTTCGGCTTTGGTGCCACACCGACGACCCAGTTGGCCACCTGGCAGGCCGTGGCTGCTGCCGATTGCGAAGTGGCCTGGCTACCGGCTGACGCACTGGCACAACTGTGCATCAAGCATCCGCAGCTGGCGTTTTTCCTGCCCTCACTGCAGCCAGCGCATCAGCCACCGGCGGTGCCGGCACAGCCGGTCAGCGAATCCAGCAATGCATTGAACCTGCTGGGAACGCCCATTCGCAGCCTGATCAAACGCCCACCCATCACCGTGGCCCCCGAGACCTCGATCCAGGCCACTGCCGTGCTGATGCGCGACCTGCGGGTGTCCTCGGTGCTGCTGGTCGAACAAGATTTGCTGTTTGGCCTGGTCACCGACCGCGACCTGCGCAACCGTGTGGTAGCGCTCAACCTGGACATCGCCCGTCCCGTGGCCGACATCGCCACACTGGCGCCCATGACGGTGAGTGCCAACAGCCCGGCATTTGAAGCCCTGCTGCTGATGGCGCGCCACAACATCCACCACATCCCGGTGATGGAAGGTGGCAGCATTCTGGGCATGATCACGGCCACTGACCTGACCGAGCAGCACAGTACCTCGGCGGTCTACCTGGCCGGCGACATCTACAAGCAAACATCCCTCGACGGCCTGAAAGCCATCAGCACCCGGGTGCGCCAACTGCAACAGCACCTGGCCGCGGCCGACGCCAGCGCCTACAGCACCGGCCACATCATCACCGCCATCACCGATGCCATCACCACCCGGCTGATCCACCTGGCCGAGGCGCAATTGGGGCCGGCCCCGGCAGACTACGTCTGGGTGGCGGCGGGCAGCCAGGCACGCAACGAACAGACCGCCAAATCTGACCAGGACAACTGCCTGATCCTGGACGACGCGTTCGACGAAGCGGCGCACGGCGCCTACTTCAAGGCCTTCAGCAAATTTGTCTGTGACGGCCTGGCCGAGTGCGGCTACATTCACTGCCCGGGCGACATGATGGCCATGACCGACACCTGGCGCCAGCCGCGCCGGGTCTGGGCCGAGTACTTCCGCAAGTGGGTCGACAGTCCCAAGCCCAAGTCCTTGATGTTGACCTGCGTATTTTTCGACCTGCGCGCCATCCACGGCCAGGCCGCGTTGCTCGATGGCCTGCGCCAGCAGGTGGTGCAACACACCAAGGGCAACAGCCTGTTTTTGGCGCACATGGTCAGCAACGCCCTCAAACACCGCCCGCCGCTGGGGCTCTTTGGCCAGATCACCCTCAGCAGGGGCGGCGACAACCCGCACACCATCGACCTCAAACACACCGGCATCGTGCCGATCGTCGACCTGGCCCGGGTCTACGCGCTGGCCGCTGGCGTCACCGTAGCCAACACCCACGACCGGCTCGAGGTTTCGGCCCAGGCCGGTGAAGTGACCGAGCAAAGCGCGCGCGACCTGCGCGGCGCGCTGGAGTTTTTGGGCAAGCTGCGTATTGCCCACCAGGCCCGGCAAATGGCGCAGGGCCGAGCGCCTGACAACTTCCTGGCGCTGGAAGAACTCAGCAACTTCGAGCGCAGCCACCTGAAAGAAGCCTTCAGCGTGGTGCAAACCCTGCAGGGCGTACTGGGCCAGCGCTACGCCGGCGGCCGATTCTAGTCGTCAGTATTTCAGCCGCGCGTAATAGGTCTTTTGCGCGGCCGCCCTGGCCTGGCGCAGGGTGGTGATGCCCATGGCCTGCAGCAGGGGCAGCAGACGCAACCAGACTTCGGCGGTCACGATGGCATCGCCCAAAGCGGTGTGGCGCCCCAGCACGGTGATGTTGAAGCGCTCGGCAATCGCCTCCAGGCGGTGCGACTCCTGGTTCGGATGCACCACCGCCGACAGCAGCAAGGTATCGAGCACCGGGTGGTTGAACACCAAGCCGGTGTGACGCTCCTGCAATTGCAAGAACTTCATGTCAAAAGCGGCGTTGTGCGCCACCAGCACGGTGTCCTGGGCAAAGGTGTAGAAGGCCGGCAGCACTTCGGTGATGGGGGGCTTGCCCCTGACCATGTCTTGCGAGATACCGTGAATCGGCACCGTGGCCGCCGGAATCAGGCGCCCGGGGTTGACCAGTTGCTCAAAACTTTCCTGCCGCAACAACTTGCCATTGACAATGCGCGCCGCGCCGATCTGGATGATCTGGTCGCCCTCGGACGGATTCAGCCCGGTGGTCTCGGTGTCAAACACGGTGAACGACAGCTCACCCAGCAGCCGATCTTCGAGTGCGCTGCTCTGATCGGTGGTCTGGAACAAATCGAAGTCGTAAAACTCGGGACGGCTGTCGTTGTGCAAAATCTGTGTGGCTTCCAGTTGCTCCTGCACGCTGGCCATCGGCAACAAAAACCGGAAAAACGCCTCGTGGCGCACGCGTTCCCGTTCGAACCACATCTCGCCGCCATGGCGCTCGACGACATCGCGCACGGTGAGCGGCGTGCTCTCGGCACCAAAACGCATGCTGTCCATTTCCCAGCTCATCACAGTCTCGGTGCTCATGGCCTGGCCGGTCCAGATCAGGTCAAGCTGGGCCCGATTGCCGTTGGCCTGCAGGCGCAAGCGGAAAAACTTGATATCGAATTCGTCGACCAAGCGCAAGGCCAGGTAATCCAGCGCCTGCGTCAAACTGAAACTATCCACCTTCAGCCAGACACTGGCGTCCAGGTTTTCCAGCGTGACCGGGCGTTGGCTGCGCGCCTCGATGCGGCGCTGGCAAGCCAGCAGCACGTCGGCACCCAGCATTTCCTCCATCGGCCAGCGGGCCTTGAGACCCTGGGCGGCCTGTTGCGTCATGGTGTTGATGCGCGCGCTCATGCTGCTGACTTCTTCGCGCACCACGGCCAGAAAGCGCTCGCGCATGGGAGCCTCCAGGTCAGGGTAAGCCAGCATCTCGACCGCCGCCTGAATGTTGGCCAGCGAAGAGCGGCTGCCCTCGGTCAGGCCGTGCAGCAACTGGTCGCGCAAATGCTCCTCCTCGAAAGCCCGGGTCACGTTGTCGAGCATCAGCACAAAGCCACTGATCTCGGTGGCCCCCCCGGTGGCATCGACACTGCGCACCGGCGCCATTTGCACTTTGAGCAATTGCCCCGCTTGCGTGGTGGTGACAAATTGGGCCGACGGACTGCCGGCACCGCGGCTGATGCGCTGCTGGATGCTCTCCAGCGCGTGCGCCACCAACTGCCGGTCGAACACCGCATAAATGGAGCGCCCGATGCCCACCAGTTCGGCGCCACCAGCCAGCGTCGGCGCCACCGAGAGCGTCTTGAACTGCAGGCGGGCACGGTTGTTGTACAAAATGATGCGGCCGTCCAGATTGCACACCACCACGCTCTGGGTGAGCTCGGACATCAGCGCGGCGAGGCGGTTTTTTTCCTGCTGCACGCTCAGGCTGGCCTGGGCAATCTGGCTGGCCACGTCGGCGCGCAAGCTGTCGCGCTGGGTCGCCAGCTGAAAAATCACCTCGGCCAGCGCCTGGGTCTCGGTGGTGCCCTGGTGGTTCATGGGGGCCGCCTGCGGCGCCGCAAGCAGCATCTGGGTCTGCTCCAGCAATCGCCCGGGTGCGCTGGCATAACGCCGGAACAACCAGCGCAGGGTCGAGCCAATCACCACCAGACCAAAAACCCAGGTCAAACCGATCAGGACAAAACGGGGCGCCAGTTGCTCCGCCAATAGAGCACGTTGCTCAGGCTCCAGGGTGGAGGCAATCAAGCCGATCGTGAGCAGCAGCCACACCACCGTGGCCAGCCCGATCACGGCAATCGCCAGCAGCAGGCGACGGTCGATCCTGAACCGGTTCATGCGGGCTTGCCCAGCATCTCGGCCACCTTCTGCACCAGTTCACGGGTCGCAAAAGGTTTGGTCATGTAGGCATCGGCCCCCAGCGCCAGCCCCTTGGCCACATCGGTGTCGCGCCCCTTGGCGGTCAGCATCAGAATCTTGGTGCCCTGCACCGACTCGATGGCGCGGATTTCCTGGCACACCTCAAAACCGGTTTTTTTGGGCATCATCACATCGAGCAGCACCAGGTCGGGCTGTTCCCGCACGATGGCGTCCACCGCCTCCTGACCGTCACGTGCAATCACCACGTTGTAGCCTTCGCGCTTGAGCAGGTACTCCAGCGAAATCACGATGTTGGGCTCGTCGTCAGCCACCAGTATTTTTGGACTCATCTCGGTCTCCTCTTATATTTTGAACGGCAAGTAAAAGCAAAACGCGGCGCCCTGCCCGGGGTGTGATTCCAGCCACAGCCGACCACCGAAATGCGCCACGATCTGGCGGCTGATCGGCAAGCCCAGACCGGTCCCCTGAGGGCGGTTGGCGGCATCGCCGCCCTGGCGAAATTTCTCAAAAATCAGCGCCTGCTGCTCAACCGACACACCCGGGCCGTTGTCACGCACCACCACGGTCGCACCAGCATCGTCGCCGCTCAGGCTTACATCAACCCGACCACCGGGCACCGGCACAAACTTGGCGGCGTTCGACAGCAAATTCAGCAGCACCTGGGTCAGGCGGTCGGGGTCGGCCGGCAAGACCAGCGGCCGCTCTGGCAAACTGACAGTGACCTGGGTTTGACGCTCGCGGAACAACTCGGAGGTGGTCACCACCGCCTGCTGCACCAGCGCGCCCAAATCCACCTCGGCGTTGTGCCATTCCGCATGACCCGACTCGATCTTGGCCATGTCCAGCACCTGGTTCACCAGCCGGGACAGGCGCTCGGTCTCGCTCACGATGATGGCGATGAACTGACTGCGCTGGGCCTCGTCCATGCCGGGGTCGTCACGCATCAGTTCAGCCAGCGCCCGGATCGAGGTCAGCGGCGTGCGCAGCTCATGGGTGACCGAGGACATGAAGTCATCCTTGAGCCGGTCCAGGCTCTTGAGCTGCTCGTTGGCCGCGCGCAGCTCGCGGGTAGCGCGCTCAAGCGAACTGGATTTTTCTTCGAGCTCCAGGGAGTGCGCGCGCAGTTGCGAACTCTCATCCAGAATCTTCAGCACATCGTCGGGTGTCAGGGTTTCTTCATCAACACTGCTGGCCACCAGCACCCGCGCCGAGGCGCTGCCCACCGCGCCCGACAACTGGGTCTCGACAAACTGCACCAGACGTGCGTCGGGCGTGATGCCGGTCAAACTACTGGCCCCCGCCTGGCGCGCATAGTCGGCAAACAAGGCCTGCGCCCGCTCCGCGCCCATAAAACGTTCGCACAGACGCAACAAATCCGGCACCGTGGCACGGCCACGCCAGAACACCGGCCGCGCGCTGCTGGTGCGCTCGAACACATCGACGAACAACAGCGCCTGGCTGGCCTCCTGACCATTGGGCGCACGCCACAGCGACAGTCCCACATAGGCGCCCACATTCACCAGCAGACTCCAGAACAGCGAATGCGTCAGGTTGTCCAGCCCCTGCAAGCCAAACAGTTGCTCGGGCCGCAACCAGTCCAGGCCCAACAGGCCCTGGGTCAGGAAGGCATCCGGCAGCCAGCCCGACTTGGCCAAA
Source organism: Rhodoferax sp. (assembly GCA_049655365.1). Lineage (GTDB taxonomy): Bacteria > Pseudomonadota > Gammaproteobacteria > Burkholderiales > Burkholderiaceae_C > Rhodoferax. Next base: position 7,235 of record JBASJO010000435.1, read on the forward strand.
GAGGGCAGCATCAGCGTGTAACACCACATCACAAAGCCTGCAGCGAGGCCCACCAACGCACCCCGGCGCGTGGCGCCTCGCCAGTACAGTCCACCCAACACCGCCGGGGCAAACTGGGCCACGGCGGCAAAGCTGATGAGTCCGATGCTGACCAGCGCATAGGCTTCGCCGGCCAAATGAAAGTACACATAGCCCAGCACCAGCACGCCGAGAATGGCGGCACGCCGAATGAGCAGGAGCACACGCGTCAGGTCGTGTCCGGCCTCGGACCTGAAATGCCGGGTACGCAGCAACAGCGGCATCACCAGCTCGTTGCAGACCATGGTGGACACCGCAATGGTTTCCACAATCACCATGCCGGTGGCCGCCGACAGGCCGCCAATGAAGGCAAACAGCGCCAGCGCGGGCTGACCCGCGGCCAGCGGCAGCGACAAGACAAAATTATCGGCATTCATCTGCCCCGGCCCGAAATACAACAAGCCCCCGAGGGCAATCGGCAAAACAAACAGATTGATGGCCAGCAGGTACAGCGGAAACACCCAGACCGCACGGCGCAGGTGGCTCTCGCGCACGTTCTCCACCACCATCACCTGAAACTGGCGCGGCAAGAAAATCACCGAAAACATCGACAGCAGTGTCAGGGCAAACCACTGGGTCCAGGCAAAGTTGCCACCCTGCTCCAGCCGCAACAGCTTGGCCAGCTCGGGCACGGCGTGCGCACGCGCAAAAACGTCGGTCAAGCCGTTGAACAAACCGTAGACCACAAACAGGCCTACTGCCAGAAAAGCAATGAGTTTGACCACCGACTCAAAGGCAATGGCCGCCACCAACCCTTCGTGGCGCTCGGCCGAATCCAGATGCCGGGCACCAAACACCATGGTGAAACCCGCCAGCGCCAGCGCCAGGTAAAACGTGCTGTCCTGGGCCCAGTGCACCTGCACCGGCAGTTCGCTCAGAGAGGCCGCCGTGAGCAAACCATAACCCGCTGAAATCGCCTTGAGCTGCAGCGCGATGTAGGGCACGATGCCCACCACCGCAATCAGCGTGACCAGGCCGGCCAGCAGCGGACTTTTGCCGTAGCGACTGCCAATGAAGTCGGCAATCGAGGTGATGCGGTAGGTCTTGGCGATGCGGATCATCTTGCGGATCACCAGCCAACCCAGAATCATGGCCAGTGTCGGCCCCAGATAAATCGGCAGGAACCAGATGCCGCCCGAGGCCGCGCGACCGACGCTGCCGAAATAGGTCCAGGCCGTGCAATAGACCGCCAACGACAAGGCATAGGTCCAGGGGTTGGCAATGATTGAGCGGCCGCGGGACGCGCGCCAGTCACCAAAACTGGCCACGGCAAACAGCAGCAGCAGGTAAGCAAACGAAGCCCCGACGACCAGCAGGGGTGACAGCATGGCTAGTCGTCCCCGTCAGCGGCGTGCTGCCGTTCCATCAACCAGGCTACCGCCGCAATCAACAAGGCCCACAGGACCATCAGGGCGGCCGGCAACAAGGGCACGCCAAGCACGGTGGTGTCCACATCCCACAGCCCCAGCAAGGGGAAGTTAAGCAGTACCCAGCCGCAGCCAAACAGGGCCACCAGGCGCTGGGACGTCAAGCCCTCGGCCATGTCGCTCAGACCTTGCCCTTGAGCCAACTGGCGTGCGCATGGCGACTGAGCGCAAAACTGGCAATGAACTTGCACCAAATGGTGCTGCCGGCAATGGCGCTCCAGGTGCTGTACTCCCAAAAACCAGCCAGCACAGCCACGATCACACACACAATCACCACCCCGGCCACCAGGTTGATGGCCATCTCAAAAGGTGCAAATTTTTCCGGGTTGGGCGGTGCCTCGCCACGCTTGATACCCACCTCGGAAAAATCACGGTTCACCACAATGCGCCAGGCCCGGCGCAACCAGACGAAGCTGATCGGGAACAGCGCCAAAAACAAAATCCACGTCATCGCGACGCTGATATCAAACACCATTTCAGGCTCCAGTTCAAGAAAAAAGCCCCGCCAGCATGACCGACAGGGCTTTCATTGTCACCCCTGCCCACAGAGGCAGGCAAGCGGGTGACTCAGATCATCAAAGCAGCTTTTAGTGGGCGCCATCCACCAGCTTGGAGCCACGCGGAATACGCACAGCTTCCACCATGTGCTGGATGTGCTCAGGTGGCTCGGGGGTCACCTTGTCCACAGCGAAGGCCACGGCAAAGTTCACCAGCGCGCCAATGGCACCGAAGGCCTCAGGTGTGATGCCGAAGAAGGGGTTCGGACCACCAATGAGACCGAGGTACTCGGTGCCCTTGATGAAGAAGATACCCTTGTGCGCAAACACATAGAACAAGGTGATGAACAGGCCCGACAGCATACCGGCCATGGCGCCCTCCTTGTTCATTTTCTTGCTGAAAATACCCATCATGATGGCGGGGAACAGCGACGACGCGGCAATACCGAAAGCCAGCGCCACGGTTCCGGCCGCGAACCCTGGCGGATTCAAGCCAAGGTAGCCTGCCACCACAATCGCCACGGCCATCGAGATCTTGCCAGCCATCAACTCGCCTTTTTCCGAGATGTCCGGCACAAAGATCCCCTTGATCAGGTCATGCGACACGGCCGAGGAAATCGCCATCAGCAAACCGGCAGCGGTCGACAGCGCAGCGGCCAGGCCACCGGCAGCCACCAGGCCAATCACCCAATTGGGCAGCAAGGCGATTTCAGGGTTGGCCAACACAATGATGTCGGCGTTCACTGACAGCTCGTTGCCCTTCCAGCCGGCAGCGGCGGCTTTTGCCGCAGCAGCTTCGTTCTTGGTCTTGTCGTTGTAGTACTGAATGCGTCCGTCGCCGTTCTTGTCTTCAAACTTCAGCAGGCCGGTTTTTTCCCAGCGCTTCATCCAGTCAGGACGTGCTTCAGCCATGATGCTGGCCTCTGGTGCATACAGGTCACCACCGGCGGCCACGGCACTGTTCACGGCAGAGTGCAGGTTCAGCTTGGCCATGGCGGCCACGGCTGGTGCCGTGGTGTACAGGATGGCAATGAAGACCAGCGCCCAACCAGCCGATGAACGCGCGTCTTTCACGGTTGGCACCGTGAAGAATCGCATGATCACGTGCGGCAGACCGGCAGTACCGATCATCAGCGACAGGGTGTAGACAAACATGTTGAGTGTGCTGCCCGCCGTGGTGGTGGTGTACTTGCCAAAGCCGAGGTCAGTCACCACAGAGTCCAGCTTCATCAGCAAGGACACATCGGTACCCACCAGGGTGGAGCCCAGACCCAATTGCGGCAAGGCCACGCCCGTGAACTGCAAGGAGATAAAGACAGCCGGCACGGTGTAGGCCAGAATCAGCACGATGTACTGCGCCACCTGGGTGTAGGTGATGCCCTTCATGCCGCCGAACACGGCGTACATGAACACGATGCCCATACCGACGTAAATGCCGACTTCGCTCGACACGCCCAGGAAACGCGAGAACGCCACGCCCACCCCCGTCATCTGACCGATGATGTAGGTGAGTGAGGCGGTCAGCAGGCACAACACGGCAATCACGGCAGCGCCCTGGGAGTAGAAGCGGTCACCAATGAACTGCGGCACGGTGAACTTGCCGAACTTGCGCAGGTAGGGTGCCAGCAGCATCGCCAGCAGCACATAGCCGCCGGTCCAGCCCATCAGGAACAGACCGCCGCCGTAACCCATGTTGGCGATCAGGCCGGCCATGGAGATGAAGGACGCCGCACTCATCCAGTCGGCGCCGGTGGCCATGCCGTTCATGATCGGGTTGACGTTGCCACCCGCAGAATAAAACTCACTGGTGGAGCCGGCACGTGCCCAAATGGCAATACCGATGTAGAGCGCAAAGCTCAAGCCCACCATGATGTAGATTGTGGTTTGAAGATCCATGTTTTAGTCCTCAGTCTTCATGGACATCAAATTTGATGTCCAGGTTGTTCATGCGCCAGGCGTAGTAAAAAATCTGCGCCACAAAGACGTACATGGAGCCCTGGTGTGCAAACCAGAATCCCAGCGGATAGCCACCGAGGTGGAATTGGTTGAAAAAGTCAACGAACAAAATGCCCGCCCCGAAAGACACCAAAAACCAGAGGATCAGCACGTTCCTCAAAAGTTTGATGGTTTCCTTCCAGTAGGCACCACCGTCATAGTCATGCTTCATGAAGTCTCCTAAGTTTTAATAAGACAAAGCAGCTGAATCAGCTGCGCCTTTACAGTGCGCGGCTTGAACCCGCGCTGATGCAGGGGGGACTATTAAGGCGCTTGCTTACAGTTTTCTTATAAAGCGGGCCCCAGCGCATGAAACAAGGGTAAACACTTAGCGAATAAATTGAGCTTTTTTTGCTAACCGGCTTCACGGGCAAAAACCGCTCTTGCCAGCACCCGGTAAGCGCTGGGTAAGCGCGAGGTAAGTGCTTGGTAAGTACTAACCCTTAGCCTCGCTCTCGTCGCAATTTACGAGGAGACATGGTTCATGCAAGATGATTTGATCGAGCGGGTTGTCAACAATCCCCAATACCAGGAGCTCAAGCGCAAGCGCAGCAGCTTTGGCTGGACGCTGACCTGGGCCATGATGATCGTTTACTACGGTTTCATCATGCTCGTGGCATTCAACAAAGAGTTCCTCTCTCAGAAGTTGGGCGCAGGCGTCATGACCATTGGCGTGCCCATTGGTTTCGGCGTGATTGTGTTCACCGTCATCATCACCACCATTTATGTGCGCCGTGCCAACAGCGAGTACGACGACCTGACTGCCGCCATCACCAAGGCGGTTTTGAAATGAATTACAAAACTGAACACACACGACGCATCCTCACGCTGCTGGCCCTGATGGGCGTCTCGGCAGCCGCCTGGGCTGCCGGCGCTGACCTGGGTCAGGCCGAAAAACAAGCCACCAACTGGACCGCCATCGGCATGTTCGGGGCTTTTGTGGTTTTTACGCTGTTCATTACCAAGTGGGCGGCGGCAAAAACCAAGTCGGCATCCGACTTCTACACCGCAGGCGGCGGCATCACGGGCTTCCAGAACGGTCTGGCGATTGCCGGCGACTACATGTCGGCGGCCTCGTTCCTGGGTATTTCCGCGGCCGTGATGGCCAGCGGTTTTGACGGCCTGATCTACTCCATCGGCTTCCTGGTGGGCTGGCCCGTCATCACCTTCCTGATGGCCGAACGCCTGCGCAACCTGGGCAAGTTCACCTTTGCCGACGTCGCCGCTTTCCGCTTCGAGCAAAAGCCGGTCCGCATTTTTGCTGCGTCGGGCACGCTGGTGGTGGTGGCCTTTTACCTGATCGCCCAGATGGTGGGTGCCGGTCAGCTGATCAAATTGCTGTTTGGTCTGGAATACTACGTGGCCGTGATCATTGTGGGTGGGCTGATGATGGTGTATGTGCTGTTTGGCGGCATGACGGCCACCACCTGGGTGCAGATCATCAAGGCCTGCCTGTTGCTGGGAGGCGCCACCTTCATGTCCCTGTCGGTGTTGTGGCACTTTGGTTTCAGCTTTGAAGCCATGTTCGCCGGCGCCGTCCAGATCAAGACCGACCTGGCGCTGAAAGACGGCAAGATAGCCGAAGTGGCCGCGGCCGCTGGCCAGTCCATCATGGGCCCGGGCAACTTCGTCAAAGACCCCATTTCCGCCATCAGCTTCGGCATGGCGCTGATGTTCGGTACCGCGGGTTTGCCCCACATCCTGATGCGCTTCTTCACGGTGCCCAGTGCCAAGGCGGCGCGCAGCTCGGTGATGTGGGCCACTGGCTGGATCGGCTACTTCTACCTGCTGACCTTCATCATCGGCTTTGGCGCCATCACCTTTGTGCTGACCAACCCCGACTTTCTGGACGCCAAGGGCGGCCTGATGGGCGGCGGCAACATGGCGGCCATTCACCTGGCCAACGCGGTGGGCGGCAACGTGTTCCTGGGCTTCATTTCGGCCGTGGCCTTTGCCACCATTCTGGCCGTGGTGGCTGGTTTGACGCTGTCGGGCGCCTCGGCTGTGTCGCATGACATTTACGCCACCGTGATCAAAAAAGGCCAAGCCAACAGCGCCGACGAGCTGCGCATCTCCAAGATCACCACCATCTGTCTCGGCATTCTGGCGGTGACCCTGGGCATTGTGTTCGAGAAGCAGAACATCGCGTTCATGGTGTCCCTGGCCTTTGCGATTGCTGCGTCGGCCAACTTCCCCGTGCTGTTCATGTCGGTGCTGTGGAAAGACTGCACCACCAAGGGCGCCGTGATTGGCGGCTTTTTGGGCCTGATCTCATCGGTTGGCCTGACCGTGGTGTCGCCTTCGGTGTGGGAAGCCACGCTGGGCAACCCCAAGGGCTCGGCCTTGTTCCCGTACACCTCACCGGCCCTGTTCTCCATGACCATCGGCTTCGTGGGTATCTGGCTGTTCTCGATTCTGGATAACAGCGCCCGTGCCAAGCAAGACCGTGCCGGTTTTCTGGCGCAGCAAGTGCGCTCCGAGACCGGCATTGGTGCGGACGGCGCGTCAGGCCACTGACCTGGCAACAACGGCATGGCCCCTGTCCGGGTAGCGATGCGATAAGCTCAAGGGGCTGCAGGCAAAGTGTCTGCAGCCCCTTTTTATTTTGAGAAGCTGACCGTGTCAGACCATTTTTCATTTGCATCAGCGCCGTTCAACGAACTGGGTGCAACCGAACGAGGCCAGTTGCAAGAGCTGGCAAGCCTGGTGCACTACCACCGCGGCGAGTCCATCCTGCGGCCCCAGACGGAGCCATCGTCTGGCCTGTGGGTGCTGCACAGCGGTCATGTGCAGCAGGAGGAACAGGGTCACGTGCATATTCTGGGCGCGGGTGCATGCTTCGGCTGGCGCGCTGTGTTGACCGGGCACAACCAGGCCAGCGTGACCGCGCTCGATGAAGTTCAGGCATGGCAATTACCCACCGAGGCGCTGCGGCAGCTGCTGGCCCACAATGCCCGCTTCAGCGCCAAGGTGTTCAGCGAAGTCGCCGGTCACCTTGCCGACGACGAAGAAATGGACCAGCACCGCGAGTTGCTGTCGCTGCTGCTGGTGCGCGTGCGGGACGCCTACCTGCAAAAGCCGTTTTATGTGGACGGCCAGCTCGACCTGGTGTCGGTGTGCCGCCTGCTGTCCGGGCAAAAAACCGGCAATGCGCTGGTGCGCGATGTGCACAACGGGGTGGAACGCATTGGCATGTTCACCACCACCGACCTGCGCGATGCCCTGCTGCAGCCCACGCCGCCAGCCCACTTGGCGGTGCGCGACGTGGCCCGCTTCGACCTGGTCACGGTGACACCGGATGCCGAACTCTTCGATGCGCTGCTGATCATGCTGCGTCATCGGGTGCACCGGGTGCTGGTGAAGGACGGCAACAGCATCGTGGGGGTGCTGAGCCAGCTCGACCTGATGAGCTTCATGTCGAACCACTCGCACCTGATCATGCTGCAGGTGGAGCAGGCGCGCAGCGTGGCCGAGCTGCAGGTGGCGGCACTGCAGGTGGACGACACCATCAAACTGCTGCAGCGCGGCGGCCTGCGCATCGAGATCATCTCGCGGCTGGTGAGCGAGCTCAACAGCCAGATCTTTGCCCGGCTCTGGGCGCTGCTGGCACCTCCGGAACTGGTGCAAAACAGCTGCCTGCTGGTGCTGGGCAGCGAAGGCCGCAGCGAGCAGCTTTTGAAGACCGACCAGGACAACGCGCTGCTGCTGCGCGACGGCTACCTGCACCCCACACTGGCCGACATCACCCAACAGTTCAGCACCGCGCTGTTGGGCTTTGGCTACCCGCCGTGCCCGGGTCACATCATGGTCACCAACCCGATGTGGTGCCAGAGCCTGGGCGCCTTTCGGCAAACCATTGGCCAGTGGCTGTATGCCGACAACCCCGAGGGCAAGATGCACCTGGCCATCTTCATGGACGCACGCGCCGTCGCCGGGGACGCCACGCTGCTGCAGAAGGCACGCGACTTTGCGCTGAACCGGGCCATCGGCAGCAACACCTTCATCAGCCGCATGGCCAGCGCGATCGACCAGTTTGCGGAACCCAGCAGCGCTTGGTGGAGCCGCCTGCCGCTGCTGGGTAGCCGCGAATCCGAAACTTTTGACCTGAAGAAGATCGGCACCTTCCCCATCGTGCATGGGGCGCGGGCATTGGCCCTGGAATACCGTCTGGAAGCGCTGGGCACGGTGGAGCGCTTGCAAGCGCTGGCCAGCCAGAAAGTCCTGCCCGTTGCGCTGGTGCGGGACCTGGTGGAGACCCTGCACATGCTCATGACCCTGAAGCTGCGCAACAACCTGCGCCAGCGTGCCCTAGGCCAGGCCATCAGCAACCTGGTGGAGCTGAACAGCCTGGGCACGCTGGAACGCGACCAGCTCACCGACGCTTTAGGCATCATCCGCCAGTTCAAGCAGTTCTTGCGCCAGCACTACCGGCTCGAATCCTGATGCCCCCCGGTCTGGGTGCCCGCTGCTGCGGGCGTTGTTGGCTATTTTTTGGGCGCAGCACCGGCCGGCTTGGCGGCGTTGCCGCTTGCCGCGGGCGCGGGCAAGCCAAGGTGCTTGTCCATGGCCATGGCCAGCGCCTTGACCTTGGGGTCGACGGCGCTCTGCATGTCAGTCACCAGTTTGTCCGCCAGGACTTTCTGCATCTCGCCACCCATTTGCAAAAATTTGCGGTTCACCGGGGACTCGATGATGGCAATGAGCTGCTTGAGCTCGTCTTCGGTAAATTTTTCTGCCAGCATCACGCCCACCGTGGCGGGCGCAAGCTTGACCGCCTGCTGCTGCATCAAAGGCACCACCTCATCGGCATATTTTTTCAGCTCGGCCTGAATGTCCTTGGCCACCGCCTCACGCTTTTCCGGGGCCACACGGGCTTGCAGGGCGACACCCGCCTGCTGCATCATTTGCAGCGCCGGGCGCTCGGCAAGCGCCTGCCCCGTTTGCTCGATCGCGGGGCGCTGCAGACTCAAGAGTTTGTCGATCAGCGCCTGCTTGGCCGGGCTGGTCTGGGCAAAGGCGCCCGCACTGGCCAACAGCAGCAAGGCCACAAGGGTTTTTTTCATCCGGATCTCCGATCAATGACGAGCGTTCAACAATGGGGGCTCGATGGCGCCAGGCGCGTGCCTGGATTCCACTATGCTCACGGTCAATAAGCTTAACCGATCACTGGGACGGGCACAGCTTAGCCCGGCAGTCTGTAAGAATTTCCGCCGCGCACCGACTCAACGACTTTAGCCCACTGCCTTTGAACCATGTTTGACCGCTCCATCAGCCAGATGATGGCCCCCTCGATCCAGCGCCTGGCGCGCCAGACCAGGCGTCTGGGGCTCACGGCCAACCAGCTCACCCTGCTGGGTTTTGTACTTGGCTTGTTGGCCGCATTTTTAATCGCCTTCGAGGCCTACCTGGCCGGGGCCGTCGCCATTCTGGCCTCCCGCCTGCTGGACGCACTCGATGGCGCCGTGGCGCGCCTGACCCAGGCCACCGATGCCGGAGGTTTTCTCGACATTTCCCTGGACTTTGTTTTTTACGCCAGCATCCCGCTGGCTTTTGCCGTCAGCGATCCGGCGCGCAACGCGCTGCCCGCCGCCGTGCTGCTGGCCGCCTTCATCGGCACCGGGTCGAGCTTTCTGGCCTTTGCCGTGATGGCCGCCAAGCGCGGCTTGCACAACCTGGCCACCCCCAACAAGTCGTTTTACTTTCTGGGTGGCCTGACCGAGGCCAGCGAAACCCTGCTGTGTTTCATGGCCATGTGTGTCTGGCCCGGCCTGTTCATCGAGTTGGCCTATGGCTTTGCCGCGCTGTGCGCCATCACCACCGTCACGCGCATCTGGTGGGGCTGGAAGACATTTCAATGAAAATTCGCAACAAAACACCGGCTTGGGTCGCCTTATTTTTTGGGCTGCTGGGCAGCCAGCACGGCTGGGCTCAAACGGTATCGACCCCACCGGCCACCGCACTGGCACCGCTGGTTAGTCCGGGCAACCCGGCACCCCACCCGGTCTGGCAGCTCAGTGGCCTGCCCGACAACAAGGCGCCGCGCAGCACCTTTGAAGCGCTTGCCCTGAACGGTGAAACCGTGCTGGCGCTGCGCACCCAGGGGTCGTACGGCGTGCTGACCCACGCCTGGCAAGGCGCGGCACCACCGTTTTTGAGCTGGCGCTGGCGCCTGGAGCAGCCGCTGGCAGCTGCCGACATCAAGACCAAGGCCGGTGACGATGCGGCGCTCAAGGTCTGTGTGATGCTGGACCAGCCGCTGGCCGACATCCCTTTCGTGCAACGTTCGGTGCTGGCCTTGGCGCGCTCGGTCAGTGGGCAAAACCTGCCCAGCGCCACCCTGTGTTACCTGTGGGACAGCCGCTACCCGGCGGGCACCCGTGGCGCCAACCCCTACAGCGCGCGGGTGCGCTACATGGTGCTCAATGGCGTGGAATCCGCCACCGGCCAATGGATCAACCAGCGCCGCAACATCGCCGAAGACTTTGCCCTGCTGTTCGGCCAGGAGAGTCTGGCCATGCCGCCGATCACCGCCGTGGCTGTGGGGGCCGACAGCGACAACACGCAGGGAAATAGCCTTGGCTATGTGACCCAGCTGCGCTGGCTGCCGTGAAACCCAAACCAGGCTTTGACCGACGGCACGGGTTCAACCCGGTTAACGCAGGGCCAAATGGGTCGCGCCATCGAAAGCAGTCACCTCGCCAATGTCTGCCGCATCGGCAAAACCGTGTGCCCGGAAGATCGCCATCACCTTGTCAGCCTCGGACGGCGCGCAGCACACCAGCAGGCCACCGCTGGTTTGCGGGTCGGTCAGCAGGGCTTGCTCGACCGCCGAAAAATTTGCAGGCAAACTCACCTCAAAGCCATACGCTGCCCAGTTGCGGCCCGAGGCGCCGGTGATGCAACCCTGCTGAGCCAGCTCGCGCACGCCACTCAAAAACGGCACGTTTTGCCAGTCCAGCTGCACCGTGCAAGCGGCGCCGCGCGCCATCTCCAGCACATGACCGGCCAGGGCAAAACCGGTGACATCGGTCATGGCGTGCACCCCGTCAAGCGCGGCCAGCGCCGGGCCCGGCGTGTTGAGCTGGGTGGTGACACGAATCATCTCGGCGTAGCCTGCGGCGTCCAGCT
>JBASJO010000436.1:0-6481 GCA_049655365.1 Rhodoferax sp.
GTTTGCCTTTGTCAGCTTTGACGAGAAAGAGGGCGCGCATCCGTTCACCATGGCCAGTGCCGACCAGGGTGACCACACGGTCAGCTTTCAGATCAAGGCGCTGGGCGACTACACCCGGGGTCTGGCGCGGCGCCTGCAGCCGGGCCAGAGCGTGCGTGTGGAAGGGCCTTACGGCCGCTTTGACCTCGGTCGGCGCAAGCGCAGGGCGCGGCAGATCTGGATTGCCGGCGGCATTGGCGTGACACCCTTCCTGGCCTGGCTGGCGTCCCTGCAGGCCACGCCCGACAAGGCGCCCGCAGCCGAGCTGCATTACTGCACCCGCGACCAGGTCACTGACGCCTTTGTGCCGCGCCTGCTGGCTTTGTGCGCCACCCTGCCCTCGGTGCAACTGCACATCCATGATGCGCGTCGGGGCGCCAAATTGACAGCATCTAGGCTGGGCGTGTTGAAAAATACGGAAATCTGGTTTTGCGGACCTACCGGTTTGGCGGACGCCCTGCGCCAAGGCATGGCAGCGCTGGGCTGGCGGCCGCGCTTTCATCAGGAAGCTTTCGAGATGCGCTAGGAGCCTGGGCGGCACAGCGTTCTGCTGCGTGTCCCCCGCCCTGCGGGCGCCTCCTTTTACCTGCGCAGAACGCTCTGCCGCCCAGGCTCCTTGTTGTTGGCGGCGGCTTATTTCAGCTTGCCCAGGGCCACGCGGTACGCTTCCAGCCGGGCCTCGTAGTCGGCGGCGTCGCCGTACTCCAGAAACCGGTTGTAGTGGCCATGGGTGCCCAGGATCTTGTGGGCATGTTTGATCGGGCAGAAATAGGCTTCGGTGCGGGCCAGGATTTCACCCATGTAGCCCATCAAGCCGTTGCCGTATTCGCAGTAGAAGCAGTGGAATTTCTCGATGAAGTTGAGGTATTGCAATTGGGCCCGGTCATACACCAGGTAGTCGCTGCGGCGCACCTTGGTGATGCCGTAAATCGGAAAGCAGCTCCACTGGTAAAAGCTCACGCACAAGTCCAGCAGCATGAGCGGCACGATCATGCTGTAAATGATGGGGCCGGTGATCAGGTTTTGCGGCCGGTTGGTCACCAGCCAGCGGAAAAAGTTTGTTTTTAATTTGCGGTGCGCGGCCTTGATCGAGCCCTCGAACTCGACCCGTTTGCCCTTGATCTGGAAAAACATCCGGCTTTGCTGCTCGTACACGGCCTCTTTCAGATCCGCCTCCAGCGCCGCCATCTGCGCCAGCAACTCGTTGATGCGATCGTTCATGGTGCTTGCCTGGTCTTGGTGGTTTAAACGGCCGCCAGGGCTTGTGTCAGGTCGGCCAGCAGGTCGTCAATGTGCTCGATGCCAATCGACAGGCGCACGGCGTCTTCAGGCACGCCGGCCTTGACCAGCTCGGCCGGTGACAGCTGGCGGTGCGTGGTCGAGGCCGGGTGCGTGGCCAGCGACTTGGCGTCGCCAATGTTGACCAGGCGTGTGAACAGCTGCAGCGCATCCAGAAACGCGGCACCCGCCTTGCGGCCTTCGCCAGGCGCGGACTTGACGCCAAAGGTGAGCAGGCCACTCGCCTTGCCGCCCAGGTATTTTTGCGCCAGCGCGTGGTCGGGGTGGCTCGGCAAACCGGCGTAATTGACCCACGCGGCTTTCGGGTGCGCCTGCAGGAATTGCGCCACCTTGAGCGTGTTGTCATTGATGCGGTCCATGCGCAGACTCAGGGTCTCGATGCCTTGCAAAATCAAAAACGCGTTGAACGGCGACAGTGCCGCGCCGGTGTTGCGCAGCGGCACCACGCGGGCACGGCCGATGTAAGCAGCAGCACCGAGGGCCTCGGTGTAGACCACGCCGTGGTAACTTTGGTCGGGCTCATTGAGGCGTTTGAAGCGGGCCTTGTGCTCGGCCCACGGGAATTTGCCCGAGTCCACAATCGCGCCGGCAATGCTGGTGCCGTGGCCGCCCATGTACTTGGTGAGCGAATGCACCACGATGTCGGCGCCGTGCTCGAAGGGGCGCAACAGGTAGGGCGTGGCCACCGTGTTGTCGACAATCAGCGGCACGCCGTGGCGGTGGGCGATGGCCGCAATGGCCGCGATGTCGGTCACCGTGCCCTGCGGGTTGCTGATGGATTCGATGAACACGGCCTTGGTCTTGTCGTCGAACAGCGGCTCGAAGCTGGCCGGGTCGCGCGGGTCGGCAAAACGGGTGGTGATGCCTGAGAGCGGCAAGGTGTGCGCCAGCAGGTTGTAGGTGCCGCCGTACAGCGCGGTGCTGGCAATGATGTTGTCGCCGGCCTCGGCAATGGTCTGGATGGCGTAGGTCACGGCGGCCTGGCCCGAAGCCAGTGCCAGCGCCGCAATGCCGCCCTCGAGCGCGGCGACGCGCTGCTCCAGCACATCGTTGGTCGGGTTCATGATGCGGGTGTAGATGTTGCCCGGCACCTTCAGGTCAAACAAGTCTGCGCCGTGCTGGGCGCTGTCAAAGGCATAAGCCGCCGTCTGGTAAATTGGCACCGCCACGGCTTTGGTGGTGGGGTCGGGCGAGTACCCGGCGTGGACGGACTTGGTTTCGAATTTCCAGGATTGGGACATGACTTGGCTCCTTGTGGTTCTGAAATGGCTGCGCGATCAGGCTGGATGGTAGCGCCCGTGGGGTTTCAAATTTAACCCATGGGGTCTTGGACCAATGGCGTATGCAGGACTGGCTTGGTGGCCACCTTGCCTTGCCACCAGATGAACAGCCCCGATCCGATGACCACGGCGCAACCGAGCATCATGGGGCCATCAGGCCGCTCGCCAAACATCGCCATGCCCAGGCCGATGCCGAACAGCAGCCGGGTGTAGCGAAACGGCGTCACGGTCGAGATGGCGCCGGTGCGCATCGCCTTCATCAAGGCCGTGTAGGCAAAGACGCCCGTGCCCACCGCGGCCGCCAGGCCGAAGGCGTTGCTGGTCGTCGGCCAGACCAACGGCTTGCCATCCCACCACGAGAAGAGCACGCCGGCGACCACGACGGTCAAAAATCCGTAAAAACCCAGATGCCAGGTGGTGAGCGCTGCAGGCGCCGCACGGCTTGCCAGGTCGCGCCCGGCAAAGCCCAGGGTGCCCACGACGGCCAACAGGGACAAGGCCGAGAAGTCGTCGGTGGCCGGCCGCAGGATGATCACAACCCCGACCAGGCCGGCCACGATGGCGCACCAGCGCCGCCAGCCGACGGTTTCGCCGAAAAACGCCATCGCGCCCAGTACCACGATGATGGGTGTGGCCTGCAGAATCGCCGTGGCGGACGACAGCGGCGTGAGCGCAATGGCCAGCACATAAAACAAGCGACCGACCAGTTCACATAGCGCGCGGACCAGCATCACTCCGGAAAACGCTTGCGCGATGAGCAGCCTGGACCCGTTGCGCAGCGTCAGGCCGGCAAACAGCAAGGCCCCGCCAGCGCCAAACAGCATCAGCACCTGTCCGACCGGCAACTGTTGCGTGGCGACCTTGATGAACGCATCTTCGACCGCGAACGCGGCCATGGCCACAATCATCCAGACGATGCCCGTGAGGTTGACGCGGTGGAGGCTTAGGTGGCTGGACATGGCTATGGCGAGGCGTTGCTCAGGTAAATGATGCGAATCAGCATTTTTCTCCCGCCATGAATGGATTCAACAGATTCGGCGATGGTAGCGAATCGGGCCGGACGATGTGCACAGGCATCAGGGCTCGTGTGTTTTGCGCCAGTCGGCATGGTCTTGCGGAAAGGCGGCCTGCAGGCGCGCCAGGTAGAAGTCGGCCTCGCCCTGACGGCCCAGCAGCCGGGCGCTGTTGATGATGATTTCGACCACGCGCGCCTCGGGAGAAAAATGCAATACGTCCTTGGCCAGCCGGTTCATGGGCGCTGCGTTGGCAGCGGTCAGCTCGGTGAGGGTGAGTTCGGCAAAACGCACCTGGTCCTGAAACAGCAGCACATGCCGGGTTTTTTCCAGGGTGTCTGTTCGATACTCCGGCGCGCGCTTTTCCGATGGCAAATAGATCTGACTGGCCAGATGGTATTGCCAGCCGGCCAGCGCGCAGAAGGTGAGCAGCATACCCGCCAGGGTCGCTTGCACGTAGGGCGCCAGTGTCCTGCGCCACTGACCGCCCGCGGGCAGCAGCAGCCAGACGCACAGACCGGCGGCCATCTGGAACGGGCCGTACCAAAGCGGGTATTCCAGCAGGCTGTGCAGCATGATGACCGCCAGCACGGCCCAGGCCAGTTGCCGGCTGGCATCGGGCGCGCGCCAGGGCCGGGCGCGCCAGACCAGCCACAAGCAGCCGCCACACAGCAACAGTGCCAATGGCAGGCCCAATTCCACCGCCAGGTGCAGGGGCAGGTTGTGGGCGTTGTCCAGAATGTCGCAAAAGCGCGCGCCAGGGTAGAGCGTGATGAAGTGGGCATAGTCCAGCTCGCCCCAGCCCCAGCCCAGCCAGGGCTTTTGGGCAATCAGATGCAGCACGTTGCGCCACAGGGTGAGGCGGCTGCTACAGGCCGAATCACCGGCACGCAGTCTGGCCCAGGCGCCGCTGCTGGACGGGTCCAGTCCGGCCAGCCAAGGCAGTGCCCAGTTGGCCACGGCGTAGCTCAGCACGGCAGCCAGCAGCACCCAGGGCAAGGCCGATGCCGCCGGCATCGCGGCCTCTTGATGACGGGCGCGGCGCTGCCAGACCAGGGCCATGGCCACCACCACCAGCAGTTGCAATAAACCCGTGCGCGACGACGACGCGGCGTTGCCGGCACCCAGCAGCACGGCCAGCAGCACGGCCAGCCCGAATGGGCCTGGGCGTCGCCCGGGCCTTGGCGGGGAAGCTTGCGCGACCCACCACAGCAAGGCCACCAGTCCGATGCCCATCAGGCTGGCAAACTGGTTGCGCTGGCGCAGGTTGCCATAAGCCAGGCCCACCTCGGTGTGGTTGGCCCACACCCCGAGCCAATGGGTCGCGCCAAAGTACTGCAACAAGCCAAGCATGGCACTCAGGCACGCGGCTGTCAGCCAGGCGCCGGCCACGGCGTATACCCAGCGCTGCTGTGCAGCGGGGGTGTTGTCGCTGGCCCGCAGCAATAACAAGCCCGCAGCACAGGCCCAGGCAAACAGCAGCGGCACCACGGCGGCGGTCGGCCCGGGCGAAAACGGATTGAGCCAGGGCAGCGTGATGAGGAGGGCAAGGGCAAACAAGCGCATAAAAAGGGAGTGACCCGCGTTGAAAATCAGGAGCGGCAATTCTCGCAGTTGCGGCAGTGGGTACACCTTGGGTCGGTGTGTCGGGCAGTTTTGAAAGCGCGGCAAAATGAGCGCACCACTGAATGAGTCTTCACCATGTCCAAAGTCAAAAAAATCGCTGCCATTGCCGGAGGCTCGTCGGATGAGCTTGAAGCCGCTTTTTACGAGGCGCTGCAAAACGCCGACCTGGACCGGCTGATGGCCTGCTGGGCGGATGACGACGAGGTGCTGTGTGTGCATCCGGGTGGCCCGCGCATGATTGGCCTGGGCGCGATCCGTTCGGCCTTTGAAGCCATGTTCAACAACGGCAGCATTCGGGTCCGGCTCGAAGGCGTGCGCAAAATCGAGGCCCTGGGCAGCGCGGTGCACAGTGTGCGCGAGTGCATCGAACTGCTGACGCCCGAGGGGCCGATGGAGGCGGTGGTGATTGCCACCAACGTGTACCACAAGACCGCGCAAGGCTGGCGCCTGGTGGCGCACCATGCCAGCCCCGGCAGCGCCCGTGAGCCCCATGACATCACCGAGATTACGCCGGTTTTACATTGAATTACCACGCACCCTGGTGGCTGCCCGGTGGCCATGTTCAAACCATTTGGCCCGCCTTGCACGGCCGCTCCGGCCGACGCGCAGTGCCGCCTTACCGGCGTGAGCGCTGGATTACCCCGGATGACGACTTTGTCGACGTCGACTGGCTTGATGGACCTGCAGAGGCACCCTTGCTGGTGCTGTTTCATGGACTGGAGGGTTCCTCCGGCAGTCACTACGCGCTGGCGTTTGCGCAGTGGGCGCAGGCCCGGGGCTGGAGTCTGGTCATGCCGCATTTTCGCGGCTGCAGCGGTGAGATCAACCGCGCACCGCGCGCTTACCACTCGGGTGATTTTGAGGAAATAGGCTGGATCTTGGCGCGCTTGCGCGCCCGCCATGCCGGTTCGCTGTTCGCCGTGGGTGTCTCTTTGGGCGGCAACGCGCTGTTGCGCTGGGCGCAGGAAGCGGGCAGCACGGCGGCCAGCGTGGTGCAGGCGCTGGCCAGCATCTCGGCCCCGGTGGACCTGACGTCCAGCGGCCAGGCCATTGGCCGGGGCTTGAGCCGGCAGGTCTACACCCGCATGTTCCTGCACACCATGAAGCCCAAGGCGCTGCAAAAGCTGGCCCAGTTTCCGGGCCTGTTTGATGCGAAGGCCCTGCACGCGGCGCAGGACTTGCACGACTTTGACAATGCTTTCACGGCACCCCTGCACGGTGTTA
>JBASJO010000437.1:0-2344 GCA_049655365.1 Rhodoferax sp.
CTTCATGGTGGTGGTGCTGGGCGGTGTCGGGCAACTGGCCGGCACGGTCTATGCCGCCCTTGGCCTGGGCATCTTGAACAAATTTCTGGAAGGCTGGGCGGGTGCGGTGCTGGCCAAGATCGCGGTGCTGGTGTTCATCATCATCTTTATCCAGAAACGTCCGCAAGGCATCTTTGCCATGAAGGGCCGGAGCGCAGAAGCATGAAGAACATGTTCAAGACTGACATCAGCGATACCGTTCGCATTGAGCTTGTCGAAATGCACACCTTGGCTTCGCCACTTCGTCAAGCTCAGGACAGGCCGGGCTCAGTACGAACGGGTGGAATCGCACTTCCGTCCAAAAGTCCCTTGCTGACCCGCACCGGCTGGAGCGCTTTCATCGTCGCGCTGATCGTGGTCTGCGCCGTGGCCCCGGTGCTTAACTTATGGGTGCCGGCCGACAGCGTTTTCCACCTGAGCGATTACGCTGTGGGCCTGCTCGGCAAGATCATGTGTTACGCCATTTGCGCCCTGGCCATGGACCTGATCTGGGGCTTCAGTGGCATCCTGAGCCTGGGCCATGGCCTGTTTTTTGCGCTCGGTGGCTACGTCATGGGCATGTACCTGATGCGCCAGATTGGCACCGACGGCAATTACAAAAGCAACTTGCCCGACTTCATGGTGTTCCTGGACTGGAAAGAGCTGCCCTGGCACTGGACCTTCTCTGACAGCTTCGTCGCCACGCTGATGTTGATCGTGGCGGTGCCGGGGCTGGTCGCCTTTGTCTTTGGCTACTTCGCCTTCCGTTCGCGCATCAAGGGGGTGTACTTTTCCATCATCACCCAGGCGCTGACCTTTGCCGCCATGCTGCTGTTCTTTCGCAACGAGACCGGTTTTGGCGGCAACAACGGCTTCACCGATTTCAAGCGGATTCTGAACATTCCGGTGGCGACACAAGAGATGCGCATGACCCTGTTTGTGCTGACCGGCGTCACGCTACTGGGTTTCTTTTTATTGGCGCGCTGGCTCATTGGCAGCAAGTTCGGTCGGGTCCTGCAGGCCGTGCGCGACGCTGAAACCCGCGCCATGTTCAGCGGCTACAACCCGCTGGGCTACAAGCTCACCATCTGGACCATTTCGGCCATGATGTGCGGCGTAGCCGGCGCCCTGTATGTGCCGCAGGTGGGCATCATCAACCCGAGCGAAATGAGCCCGGCCAACTCGATCGAGATCGCTATCTGGGCCGCCGTGGGGGGCCGGGCGACGCTGATCGGCCCGATTGCGGGGGCCTTCATCGTCAATGGTGCCAAGAGCTGGCTGACCGTGGCCTATCCCGAATTCTGGTTGTACTTTCTGGGCCTGCTGTTCATTGGCGTGACGCTTTTCTTGCCGCAGGGTGTGGTGGGGCTGGTCAAAAAAATGAAGGGTGGTGCGAAATGACGCCCGAATTGATGGAGCAGGGCGCCCGGCGGCTCGAGGCCTACCAGGCCGCCCAAGCCGCCCGGGCCGGGCAAACCGAATCGGGCGGGCGCCAAGCGGGCTTTTCGCGCATTGCCACGCCGGGTGAAGTGGACATCACCCATGGCCGCATTCTTTACCTCGAAGACGTGAGTGTGAGCTTTGATGGTTTCAAGGCCATCAACAAGCTGAGCCTGGACATTGCGCCGGGCGAGCTGCGCTGCATCATCGGCCCCAACGGTGCCGGCAAGACCACCATGATGGACATCATCACCGGCAAGACGCGCCCGGATGAAGGCCAGGTGTTCTTTGGCAGCACCATCGACCTGCTGCGCTACAAGGAATCCGAAATTGCCCAGATGGGTATTGGCCGCAAGTTTCAGAAACCCACGGTGTTCGAGCAGCTCAGCGTATTTGAGAACCTGGAGCTGGCGCTGAAAACCAACAAGACCGTGACGTCCTCGATATTCTTCCGGCTCGACTCCACACAGAGCGACCGCCTGGCGGAGTTGCTGCACACGATCCATCTGGCAAGCAGCGTGCGCGCCCAGGCGGGCAACTTGAGCCACGGTCAGAAGCAGTGGCTGGAGATCGGCATGCTGCTGATGCAGGATCCCAAATTGCTGCTGCTTGACGAGCCGGTGGCCGGCATGACCGACGAGGAAACCGAGCGCACCGCCGAGCTGTTTCTGAGCCTCAAGGGCAAACACTCGCTGATGGTGGTGGAGCACGCCATGAGTTTCATCAACACCATTTCAGACATCGTCACCGTGCTGTGCGACGGCTCGGTGCTGGCGCAGGGCACGCTGGCGCAGGTGCAGGCCGACGAGCGGGTCATCGAAGTCTATCTGGGCCGCTGAGATGGCAACCCTATGCTGAACGTCAAAAACATCAACCAGTACTACGG
>JBASJO010000438.1:0-7040 GCA_049655365.1 Rhodoferax sp.
CCGAACTGGCGCAAACTTTTGGCGTGGCAGCACAGCAAGGCGTCATCATCACCGGCGTTCTGCAAAACGGTCCGGCGGCTCAGGCGGGAATGAAACCTGGCGATGTGGTGACCCGCATAGGCGACCAAGACATTCGCAACGTGGCCGAATTGCTGACCCAGGTGGCAGCGCTCAAGCCAGGCACAGCCGCAGCTTTTGAAGTGCAGCGCACCCAGGGAAAAACGAAGCTGCAGGTGACGCCCGGTGTGCGTCCCAAAGCGCGGCGACAAGCGCAATAAGCGACGACTTAAGTCAGGCTTGGGGCGCCCGTTTTAGCCCGGACTGCTGCTGGTTTCGGCGCTGTCTTCGGGCTTCTTGGAGTGCCGGATGAAAATTTGCGCGGCCCAGATACCCACTTCGTACAGCAGGCACATCGGGATGGCCAGGGCCAGTTGTGATACCACGTCAGGCGGTGTCACGATGGCCGCAATGATGAAAGCCAAAACGACAAAGTAACCGCGAAATTCCTTGAGCTTTTGAATACTGAAAATGCCCATGCGCGCCAGTACCACCACCACCACGGGCACTTCAAACGCCATACCAAACGCAAGAAACATGGACAACACGAAACCCAGGTAGGCCTCGATATCAGGCGAGGCCGTGATGCTGGCCGGCGCGAAACTCTGGATGAAGGCAAAGACGCGGCCAAAAACAAAGAAATAGCAAAACGCCACACCAATGAAAAACAGCCCGGTGCTGGACACCACCAGCGGCATCACCAGCTTTTTTTCGTGCGAGTAGAGCCCGGGCGCCACAAAAGCCCACAACTGGTACAAAACCACGGGCAAGGCAATCATGAAAGCGGCCATCAACAGCACCTTGAGCGGCACCATGAAGGGCGAAATCACCGAAGTGGCAATCAGCGTGGCGCCCTTGGGCAAATGGGCCACCAAAGGGGCCGCCATCAGGTCGTACAAAGCACCGGGGCCGGGATAGACACCCAGCGCCACCGCCACCACCGCAACCGCAATGAATGCCTTGACCAGCCGATCACGCAACTCGACCAGGTGCGCCACGAAAGGCTGCTCGGAGCCGGCCAACTCGTCGTCTTTTTTGGGGGAATCAGTCATCAATTGAATTTGGTGGGTCGGAAACGCGCCACCCGGGCCGCGCCCGACAGGGCTTTGGTACGCACACCGGTACGGGCCTTGAACCAATTGGGCGTGGCCCCTTGTTTGAGACGCCAGTTTTTCTTGGGGTGCCGGTACTCGGGCGCGGGCTCAGGCAGGGCGAGCTGGTAATCAGAACCCGACCCGGTATCCACTTGGGTGGCATCTGCCCAGGTTTTCTCGAAGTCGGCTGCACTGGTTTGCACCGACTCACTGACGTCCCTGGCCGCAGTCTCGACACTTTCCTTCATTTTCTTGAGTTCATCAAGCTCCATGGAGCGACTGACTTCAGCCTTGACGTCGCTCACGTAGCGCTGAGCCTTGCCAAGCAGGGTACCCACCGTACGTGCGACACGCGGCAATTTTTCAGGGCCAATGACGATCAGTGCCACAGCACCGATCATGGCCAGCTTGGAAATACCGAGATCAATCATGCAGGCCTTGCGCCAGGCCGCATGCGGCCAACCGTGCGCTCATCAGGACTTTTGCTTGGCTTCCACGTCGATCGTGGTTTTTTCAGCCGCCGCTGCATTAGCCACCTGGGCAGACTCAGCCGCCTTGTCTTCCGGCGTAGTGCCACCGTCTTTCATGCCTTCCTTGAAACCCTTGACGGCACCACCGAGGTCGCCGCCGAGATTTTTAAGTTTTTTGGTGCCAAACACCATGATGACGATCAACAGAACAATCAACCAATGCCAAATAGAAAATGAACCCATCGTGGTCTCCTAAAGAATGTACGGATTTTAAGGGGCGCACCTGATTGGCGCGCCCGACAGAGAAAATTTAACCCCGCAACCAAGGGCGTGGACCACCCATCACGTGCACGTGCAAGTGATGCACCTCCTGCGCACCTTCGGCCCCGGTGTTGGCCAGCACCCGAAACCCCCCCTCGGGGTAAGGATTACAGCCTTCCTGCAAAGCGAGCTTGGGAACCAGCACCATCATGCGGCCCATCAGCGCGGCGTGGTCTTCGGCGAGCAAGGCCATGGAAGGAATGTGCAGCTTGGGAATGACCAGGAAATGCACTGGCGCCCATGGGTGAATGTCGTGAAAGGCGTACAGATCATCGTCCTGATAGACCAGCCTGGACGGAATTTTTCCGGAAACAATCTTGCAAAAAAGGCAATCCGGGTCGCTCGGAACCACATGCTCGATCATGCTGACATCTCCATTGGCAAACCTTTGTTCATGCGCACCATGCCGCTGACGATACGGTACAAAAACCAGACTGAAATACCCAGCCAGGCCAGCCAACCGGGAAGAAAAAACAGTAACCACAGCGGCGCTGTGACCAGATACAGCAATGCCGCAATGATGACGGTGCGAATGCGCCAGCTGAAATGCGTGGCATGCCAGCTACCCTCGGCATCGCTGCGCTTGACGAGGTCGATCACCAGCGCAATGACGAGCAGCACCGGACCGAACTGTCCGCCCGGAATCAGCGCGCCCACTGCCACGATCAGATGCAGGACATAGCTGACGGTCCCCCATGCATTGAGCCCGTTGAGCGTTTGCACGTCCAGTTCGCGCCAGGCAGCACCCTCATGGGGTGTCTGGTTGTGGGGGGTGAAGTCCTGCGTCATGTCACATTTCCTGGCCCAGGAATTTCGCGTTCCTTGAGCTTGCGCATGGCCTTCTCTTCGAGACCGCTGGTCCCTTCGCGGCGGACCAGTTCGGCAATGACATCATCGGGCGTCAGGCCGTAGTGGGCCAGCGCGATCATGCTATGAAACCACAGGTCAGCCACCTCATAGACGATCTTGCTTTTCTCGCCACCGTGGTCGGCGTCCTTGGCGGCCATAACCACTTCGGTTGCTTCTTCGCCGATCTTTTTCAGGAAAGCATCAGGACCCTTGTGCAGCAGACGCGCCACGTAACTGGCCTCCGGGTTACCGCCGTGGGCGGGCAGTCGGGACGCAATGACAGCAGCCAGCGCAGCCAGCGAGTCGGCAGAATTTGTAACGGGGCGCATCACGCTTTATAAATGGTTTGGGGATCTTTCAGGACCGGATCAACGACTTTCCAGGCGCCATTGTCATACACACTGTAAAAACAACTGTGTCGACCGGTATGACAGGCCAAGCCGGGCGTGTGACCGGTCTGGGTGACCTTGAGCAAAATGACATCGCTGTCGCAGTCCAGGCGAATTTCATGGACGGTCTGCACATGGCCGGATTCCTCGCCCTTGAACCACAGCTTGTTGCGCGAGCGGCTGAAATACACGGCGCGACCCGATTCAGCCGTTTTTTGCAAGGCCTCGCGATTCATCCAGGCCATCATCAGCACGTCGCCACTGCCCTGCTCTTGCGCAATGGCAGGAATGAGTCCTTGGGCGTCCCATTTGAGTGTGTCTAACCAATTCATGACCAGATTGTCGATGATTTGACAGATCAAAAATCAGAGTCTCACCGGGATGCCACGCGCCGCCATATGGGCTTTGGCCTGCGCCACAGTGAATTCGCCGTAGTGAAAGATGCTGGCAGCCAACACCGCGTCCGCCCCACCCTGCTGGATGCCGTCGGCCAGGTGGTCCAGCGTGCCCACGCCGCCCGAAGCAATCACGGGCACATTGACCGCATCACTGACAGCACGGGTCAAGGCAAGATCAAAACCTGCCTTGGTCCCGTCGCGGTCCATGCTTGTGAGCAAAATCTCACCGGCGCCAAAATTTGCCATCTGACGCGCCCAGGCGACGGCGTCGAGACCGGTGTTTTTGCGCCCGCCGTGGCTGTACACGTCCCAGCCCTCGCCCACAGGCAAGCCCTGAGGATCCAGCCGATGCACATCATCGCCCAAGCGTCGCTTGGCATCAATGGCCACCACAATGCACTGCGCACCGTATTTTCCGGAAGCATCGCGAATCACCTGAGGATTGGCGATGGCTGCCGAATTGAAACTGGTTTTGTCAGCGCCGGCGTTGAGCAGACGGCGCACATCGTCCACAGTGCGCACACCGCCACCCACGGTCAATGGAATGAATACCTGGCTGGCCACCGCCTCAATGATGTGCAAAATCAGATCGCGGCCATCACTGGTGGCTGTAATGTCCAAAAAGGTAAGTTCGTCAGCGCCCTGCTCGTTGTAGCGTGCGGCAATTTCCACCGGATCGCCCGCATCACGCAGTTCGACAAAATTGACCCCTTTGACCACCCTGCCGCCCGTGACGTCGAGGCAGGGGATGATGCGTTTGGCTAGCACAAGACCATCCGGCGCTCAGCCATTGAGCTCATCGGCCCGTGCTTGCGCCGCTTCGAAGTCCAGATCACCGCTGTAAATGGCGCGACCACAAATGACGCCTTCAACACCCTCATCTTCAACCGCGCACAAGGCTTCGATATCAGCCAGGTTGGACAAACCGCCGGAGGCGATCACGGGAATGGTCAGCGCCTGGGCCAGGCGTACCGTGGCTTCGATGTTGATGCCTGTCAACATGCCGTCACGGCCAATGTCGGTGTAAATGATGGACTCGACACCAAAGTCTTCGAACTTCTTGGCCAGGTCGATGACATCGTGTCGAGTCAACTTGCTCCAGCCATCGGTGGCCACCTTGCCGTCCTTGGCATCCAGGCCGACGATGATGTGACCACCAAACGCGGTGCAGGCGTCCTGCAAAAAACCAGGATTGCGCACCGCTGCGGTACCTATGATGACGTAGCGCAAACCCGCATCCAGATAACGCTCAATGGTGTCGAGATCGCGAATACCGCCGCCCAACTGAACATCAACCTCACTGCCAACGGTCTTGAGGATCTTGCGAATGGCTGCCTCATTTTTGGGTGTCCCGGCAAAAGCACCATTCAGGTCCACCAAGTGAACGCGGCGCGCCCCTTTGTCAACCCAACTGCGCGCCATGACCGAAGGCTCTTCGCTGAAGGTGGTTGAAAGTGACATGTCGCCCTGTTGCAGGCGCACACAATGGCCGTCTTTTAGATCAATGGCAGGAATTAAAAGCATGATGCTTCAGTGAGGGAGTGAATAGGCTTCGGCTAACGCAGCACGAATGGTGAAAAAGTGAAGTCAAGGATTCCAGTGGAGGAAATTACGGTACAGGCTCAGGCCGTGTTCAGCGCTTTTTTCAGGGTGAAACTGGGTGGCAAAAATATTATCACGGGCAATGGCTGAACTAAAGCGCTGGCCATAGTCGGTTTCACCCACGCTGTGGCGCAGATCAGACGGTTTGGCGTAAAAGCTATGAACAAAGTAAAAGTAACTACCGTCAGGCACGTCGCCCCAAATCGGGTGCGGCGCAGCGCCATGGTTATTGCGCCAGACCTGGTTCCAGCCCATTTGCGGCACCTTGTAACGGCTGCCATCAGGTTGCGTTTGCCCAACCAGGTCAAACTTGACAACTTCACCATGGATCAAGCCCAAACCCGCGGTGTCGCCCTCAGCGCTGTGGTCCAGCAGCATCTGCATGCCGACACACACACCGAACAAAGGCTTGGAGGCAGCGGCTTCAAGGACAGACTGCAGCAATCCGGATTCGCGCAGCTCGCGCATGCAGTCCGGCATGGCACCTTGGCCTGGCAGTACCACCCGTTCGGAACTGCGAACCACATCGGGGTCCTGGGTGATCACCACCTCAAACCCGGTACCGCTGGCCGCTGCTTTGACCGCCTGCGAAACCGAGCGCAAATTCCCCATGCCGTAATCAACCACAGCAACCGTCTTCCCGGAGTCGTGTCGGACAACTAAATTCATGGTGTGTTGGGCTCGACCATCGACGAACAGAGCAACTGATCAAGCGCGTTCAGAGCGAGCCCTTGGTCGATGGAATGCTGCCGACGGCGCGCGGATCCACTTCAAGCGCCGCACGCAAGGCACGGGCAAAAGCCTTGAACACGGTCTCGGCCTGATGGTGCGCGTTGGCGCCCTTGAGGTTGTCGATATGCAGGGTCACCAGCGCATGATTGACAAAGCCCTGGAAAAACTCATGCACCAACTGGCTGTCAAAGTTGCCGATCATGCCGCTGCTGAAGGGCACATCCATGACCAGGCCCGGACGGCCGGAAAAATCGATCACGACCCGGCTCAAGGCCTCGTCAAGGGGGACATAGGCATGGCCGTAACGTCGGATACCTTTTTTATCGCCCACCGCCTTGTAAACCGCCTGACCCAGCGTGATGCCGACATCTTCGACCGTGTGATGACCATCAATGTGCAGGTCACCGTCGGCATCAATGTCAAGGTCAATCAGCCCATGACGGGCGATCTGGTCGAGCATGTGATCAAAAAAACCGATGCCGGTGTGCAAGTGCGACTGACCTGTGCCATCCAGGTTGATGCGCACCGTGATCTTTGTTTCTGCCGTTTGACGCATCACATCGGCGCATCGTGGCAGTGAGATCGCCAAGTTATCAGGCAATTCTGTCAATGGATAGTTCGTCATGGAAGCTTGTTAACAGCAAAAAAACAAAAAAAGACAGTCAAATGCAAATTCAGACGCTGCCGTACATGCACCGTGTTGGCCAGTTTAAATACAAAACGAATTCATGCCCAGGAATACACAAAAAAAAAGCCCACTAAAGTAGGCTTTTTTAAATTGGTTGCGCGAGAAGGTTATGAGACGACTCCATTTATAAACGTCTAATAAGTTTTAAATAGGTTTGGAATTACATAATTTGTTGAACTTTATCGAAAAAATGTCCGGAAGCAGTAAACTGGCCACACCTCCAACTTCCCGCTCGACCCCACTTGAACTCCCGAGACCTGCCTCAAGTAGACCTCCAAGCACCTGGCGACCCCCATGGAATTGGGACCATTGGGTTACACGAAAGCCTGCGCCTCATCGCCAACTGGGCAGCCAAACTGGGGCTGGACTCCATCTTCGTGGCGACCCTCGACGCCAGCAAAACGGACGTACATACCTATTACGTGGGCACCGTTCTCAGG